>DATCKB010000142.1:0-7766 GCA_036562505.1 Parasegetibacter sp.
CCTACAATTCCATGACCTCCGAAAAAGCGGGCTTCCTTGCTGAAAAAGTGCATACTTCCGCCTTTTCCTTTCGCGCAACCTGTAGCTTTTCCGAATAATTCTGCCATACAACTGTTTATGGAAACACCTTTGGCGATTGCCAAACCGTGGTCTCTGTATCCGGTAACAAAGGGGTCTTCAGATTTAGTAGCTGTCATACAGCCAGCCGCAATGGCTTCCTGACCGATATAAGCGTGAAAAAAACCCCGGATTTTTCCATGCATTTTATACATTTCCTCGGCTTTCAGCTCGAAATTGCGGATCAGCAACATCAGCTCGTACCAGTATAGATAAGTCTCTTTTGAAAATTTCGTAGCCACTATTCTAAAAATTTGGTGCCAAAGATAAGGTGGAAAATCGAATATGCCATAGGTGATTAATACAGAAATAAAAACCCGCGGAAGCAGGTGGAAAAACGGAATAAAGTAGATTTGCCAAATGGGTGAACTTCATTTGGAACGTTTATCGCTGGTGCAGTTTAAAAACTATCTGAACCGGGAATTCAGGTTCGGGTCGAGAGTGGTCGGAATCGTTGGAAACAATGGCATAGGTAAGACCAATCTGCTTGATGCCATCTATTATCTCTGTTTTACCAGAAGCTATTTCAGCAAATCTGATGCGGGGAATGTTAACCATGGTTCCAGTGGTTTCCGCATAGCCGGACAGGTGAAAAAACAACTGGACCCCGTTGAAATCACCTGCGTAATCCGGGGTAACGGACGGAAAGAATTTGCACTGAACGGGGAAATCTATCAGAAATTCTCACATCATATAGGAAAATTTACTTGTGTATTCATCGCACCGGATGATGTGGTATTATTAACCGGCACCAGCGAAGAGAGGAGAAAATATATTGATACAATTCTGTCGCAACTGGATCCTGCCTACCTGAATGCTTTAATAGACTATAACCGGATTCTTCAGCAGCGAAACAGTTTATTAAAGGATCAAAGGGCAAATCAACCGGTATATCAGGGTGATTTCGGGCGGGGAAATTTTCATACAGATTTATCGCTCCTCGAAATTTATGATCAGCAATTGGCTCCACTGGCCACTGTTATTCATGCCGCGAGGAAAAAATTTCTGGACGAGCTGATTCCCAGAGTCAATTATTTCTACGACCGGATTGCAGGAAAGGATGAACAGATTGAAATCGCCTATATCAGTCAGCTGAACGAAAAGACGATAACTGTTCTGTTGAACGAATTCCGGCAGAAAGACCTGTTACTGCAGCGTACCAACGCAGGCATCCATAAGGATGATATCGATTTTCTGTTAAGAGGTCAGTCGTTCCGCAACACTGCTTCTCAGGGCCAGCGCAAAAGCTTACTGATTGCATTGAAACTGGCCGAGTTTGAGGTATTGACTAAAGCGAAAGGTTTTGCACCTCTCCTACTTCTGGATGATATATTTGAAAAACTGGATGAATCCAGAATGACCAACCTGCTTAATTTCGTTTGCGTGGAAAATAAAGGGCAGATATTTATTACGGATACACATCCGGGTCGGCTCACGCAAACCTTTGAAAAAATTAATGTGGAATTTGATCTGATCAACCTGTCGGCTGAAGATTAAATGTTATTTTTACAGCTGTTTATTCCATCAATAAAAAATCGTGGTATGGGCCAATACAGTCTGGGAGAGGCACTGGAACAGTTCTTAAAGAAAAGTAGACTGAAAGCGAATGTACAGGCATTGCAGATAGAAGATATCTGGGAGCAGGTGATGGGAAAAACGATTGCCAAATACACTGAAAAAATTCAGATATATAACAAAAGCCTCGTTATCACCACCACCGTGGCTCCTCTTCGCCAGGAACTGATGTATCAGAAAGAAAAAATTATTCAGCGTATCAATGAAATCATGGGCGACAATACCATTAATGAAGTCCAAGTTCGGTAACAGCAACTTCCGGCCTGTCGAGATCAAAAATATCCCTGTTAAAAACGGCTTCTTTAATTATATCGTCCATCGTAATCACACCCCGGAATACCATTTCATCAAATACAGGCAGATGACGGGTGTGAAACTGATCCATCAGCTTCATGCATCTTTCCAGACTTTCATCCATGGACAGAATCGGAAGATAGGAATTCATGATTTCTCTGACTTTCACGTGCTGCAAATCAATTCCCGGCACCAGTAGTTTTCTGGTATAATCGTGTTCACACAATATGCCCAGATAATGATCACCAATCATCACAATTACATGATCCAGATTTTCGCACGACATTAAACTGAGGGCGTCTACTACTGAAGCATCTGGTTCAATTACATTGAAAGGAGGTCCCTTTCTCAGCAGGATATCATTTACGGTTTTCATCAGCATAAGTTTATAAATTTTAAAAAGTTTCGGATACCGATAAGTTTACACCTCCAGCTGCAATAAGGATGCCGCGGTAAGGTGTAAAATTTGTTTGTATGAAATCCTGTTCGATTGTTCTTTATCCTGGTAAACCGGATTGAAATAAGAAAGGTGTGCTTCTTTTAAAGATCGGAAATTTTTCGATTGAAAACTCAGGTGTGCAGAAAAATTCTATGTGCTTTTCCTATCGGGATTTACCCTCGGATCGATCACTCCGTAGAGCCAGTCGGCCAGAATATTTATGAGGATAAAAAATGCAGAACTGATCAGAACTGCCCCCATAACAACCGGAAAATCGAGTTTCTCGAGTGCATCTACGGTTAGTTTGCCGATTCCTTTCCAGCCAAAAATATATTCCACGAAAAAGGCTCCGGCCAGAAGCTCTGCAAACCAGCCGGTTATGGCGGTAATTACCGGATTCAGCGCATTCCGGAGGGCATGTACAAATACTATCCTGCGGGTTGGAAGTCCTTTTGCATAGGCTGTTCGGATAAAATCCTGCTCCAGTACGTCGAGCATAGAGCTCCGGGTGAGTTGTGTAATTATGGCAAGTGGACGAATTCCAAGCGTAATTGCAGGAAGAATCAGATTTTTAAGTTGCAGCTGCGGACCAAAAAAAGGGTCGATCTCATACAAACTGCCCGTCATCTGCAGGCCGGTGATATGGCTCAGCAGAAATCCGAATACGTAGGCTATAATTATTCCAATAAAAAATGAGGGTGCAGAAATTCCGATAATACTGGCGAACACTGAGCCCGAGTCGAGCCAGGTGCCTTTGTTCAGCGCAGCAATTACGCCGAGAAAAATCCCCATAACCGTTGCCAGCAACATGGCTGAAACTGCCAGTACTATTGTTCCTCCCAGAGCTTCAACCAGCATCTCTCCGACTTCCCGCTCAGTCTGATAGGATCTTCGGAGATAAGGTAATTTAATGGCCAACCGGTTATCACCGCCTGCGGGAATGAAAATACCCTTCAGATTTTTTTCTTCAATGTATCCGGCGGAATGAATGGAAAGAGGCGATATATCATTCAGATAATGCAGAAACTGTTTCCATTTCGGTTGATCAAGCATCAACTCTTTACGGATATTTTCCTGGGTTGCCTGATCCGCTCTTTGTCCCATTACCAGCCGCGCCGGGTCGCCAAATCCCTGAAACAACCAGAAAACAATTACCACTACTCCCAGCATCACCAGGATTCCGTAGTATATTTTCCGGATCAGGTATTTCAGCATAACCGCTTATTGGTCAGATTGTGGTGTACCACCTTCCATGGTTTTGATTACCTTCAGTGCTTTATCGAGATCGGCTTTGCCCCATTTTCCAAGAATAGTTCCTTCGTTAATCAGGTATAATGTGGGGTTGGTTCTTGCTGCTGTTTTTATGGCCACCACATCGCATTTCAGTAACTGATAGCCCGACAGGCCTTCCTTCTTCATTTCATCATCGAGGACATCAGCGGTAGCAGTAACCACGTAGAGCGGCTTATTTCGCTGCTGAGCTTCTTTCTGAATATTCCGGAAATCTTCTGCCCAGTTCTTAACCGGAGTTGCCAGATCCTTCGCAAAATAGAGAATCTTTATACCGGGAGTGGCGAGAACCAGATCGGTTACATTGAACCCATCCGGAGTGCTTAACGAGAAATCCTTTATTGCGGGTTCTGCATTTCCTTTGCGAATGAGTCTGTCGTACCGCTTTACAAATGTATAGGTGCTGTCGTCAAAATCTTCCGGAAACTCCTCAGCTGTAAATTCCACTTCTTTTCCATCTTTATTATACACGAATGTAATCACCATGCTGTCGGGAATTGCATTGGCGGGAATCTTCATTCCCTCGGGGATATTCGCACCTTTTTTGTAAGGCAGACAATCAACAACAGGCAGGTGCTGCAACACGTACCATTGCGCACCGAAACTGAAAATAACGGTAAGTAAAAGTACCACCATACTTTTTCCATTGGAAAGCATGGGTTGTATTTTATTGCGATTGGCGAATATGATCAGAATCAGAACTGTGAGAATGATGTCTTTCCAGAACGATTGAGCCGCTGTGAGTGGTATACAATCACCGAAACAACCGCAGGTTTTTATTTTCCCTGAAAAAAGCGCATAGGCAGTGAGGAAAGTAAAGAATATGATGAGTAACAGGAGCAGCCAACTGAACAAGCGCATTTTCCAACCAAGAATCACCGCTACCCCGGCAATAATTTCGAAGGCTATCATGAGGATGGAAAGCACTAATGTTACCTCATTCAAGCCGTGCATACCCCAGACATCAAAAAACTCCTGCATTTTATAGCTTAATCCCAGAGGGTCATTTGCTTTTACCAGGCCGGAAAAGATAAATAGTACACCAACGATAACTCTGATAACTGTCAAAACTATTTTCATTCGGAATAATTTTATTTGAGAGAATAGGTTTATTCTGCGGGATGCACTCCTTCATTTATCAGAATCATTGCAAACACGGCATAGTTGATTATGTCGAGATAGTTTGCGTCGATTCCCTCACTGATTATTGTTTTACCATCATTTGCCAGTATCTGGCGTACGCGAAGAAGCTTTACCAGAATTAAATCTACAAAGCTCTGCTGACTCATCTGCCTCCAGGCTTCACCGTAATCATGATTCTTTTGTTCCATAAGACCGATAGCACGACGAATCTGATTATCATATAATTCATTTACCTTATCTAACGGAATATCTTCCACTTTTTCATCGCCGAGCGATAATTGTATCAGACCGATTACACAATAGTTGATAATTCCTATGAATTCAGCAGGGATTCCATCTCCTACTTTCCGGGTTTGTTTTTCCTGAATGGTGCGGATACGCTGTGCTTTAATAAATATCTGATCTACAATGGAAATGGTTCTGAGTACTCGCCACGAAGTTCCGTAGTCTTTGGTTTTCTTGATAAAAATATCCTTGCAGGAATTAATAACTTCCTGATATTGTTGGTCGGTGTTTGTTGTATTTTGCATCTTAATACTTTCTTTTGCGGAAAGCGAATTAAACAAAGCTGTTTCTTAAGTTTCATTCAAAAATAACAGAAACCGTTCAAAAATAACAGAAACCATTTCATGTTGACCTTAAACTGTAAAGGAAAATTGTTGCATAGCAACCGCCCGGTTGTTATGGGAGTTTTAAACCTGACACCGGATTCTTTTTTTTCAGGTAGCAGAATGGATTCAGTGCAGGCGGTGGTTGATTGTGCAGGTAAGATGCTGGAGGAAGGTGCATCAATTATAGATGTAGGCGGACAAAGCACGCGGCCGGGAAGTGAAGTAGTTTCTGCAAAAGAAGAGCTGGAAAGAATTTCAGAGGGCATTGAAGCTTTATGCAGGCATTTTCCTGAAATAATTATTTCTGCAGACACTTATCATAGTGAGGTGGCGCGGGGTGCAGTTAGTGCGGGCGCTTCTATCATTAACGATATCAGCGGGGGTGAGATGGATGAAAATATGCTTACCACTGTAGGTGAGCTGAATGTTCCCTTTATTTGTATGCATATGCAGGGAACACCGCAGACCATGCAGCTGAACCCACATTACGAAAATGTTGTACGCGAAGTACTCGATTATTTTATAAAAAAAGTGGAACAATGCCGCAAAGCAGATATCAGGGATGTGATTATCGACCCGGGATTTGGTTTCGGAAAGCACCCTGAACACAATTACCGTCTGCTGAAAAATCTCAACGTATTTCAGATGCTGGAACGTCCGGTTCTGGCGGGTTTGTCGCGCAAATCGATGATATATAAACTTTTGAAAATAACACCAGAGGAGGCTCTGAACGGAACCACTGCACTGAACACGATTGCTCTGATGAATGGCGCGGCGATTCTGAGAGTTCATGATGTGAAGGAAGCAATGGAGGTAATTAAACTCACAGAATTTTTAAAGAATTCCGACCTGAACGATTAGGCTTTGCCGGGTCGGTTACTTCAACCTGGCCGGGTTAAACCAGTTTCTCCGTTTCTCCGTTTCCGCGAATCGGGAATCTTTATAGTTACGCATCAAAATAAAAGGCTGTATCAACGAGTGATACAGCCTTTTAAAGATATTTCTGTTCTGTCAGGATTAATTAGGTTGCTTATCCTTTACATCAAGAATTTCCACTTCAAAAATCAGGATATCGTTACCTTTTCCGTTCGGACCAACTGGTCTGTTTCCGTATCCCATAGAAGATGGAATATAAATTTTACCTCTTCCACCCTGTTTCAGCATTTTGATACCCGCTTCAAAACCTTCGATCGTCATATTCTGACCTACAGTGAAATTCAGCGGTTGTGCGGCAGGGTTAGCTACTGTGTCCATATTCTGATCAAAAACTGATCCGTCTAACAGCGTTCCTTTGTATAAAACAGAAACATAGTTACCGGAATCGATAGTAGCTCCGGTTCCCTCTTTCAGCATTTCAAAAAAGATTCCAGATTCAGCTTGATTGGCATTGATATTGTTCGAAGCGATATAATCTTTAAGCACCTGAATTTCATTAGATTTAAACTTGGCCACTTCTTCATTTCTGTCTGCTTCAACTGATGCTTCATCTTTGAAAACTTCCAGAATTCTCATAGAAATCTTCACCTGATCACCTTTCTTCATAAAGGGAGGCATACCCATAGGAGACTTGGTAGCTATGGTATCTGCAAGCTGAATAATAATAACACTGTCGCCTTTTCTGGTCATGGTTAATATTTCCATCGGAGAATAATCGCCTTCCACGCTATCTACTCTAACGTAAGCTGGAATTGAATTTTCAGTGCCCCCGAGTAACGAATCGCGAAGAGTTTGTGTGAAATGAAGTTTCACAAAATCGCCGGGTTTCAGCAATTCTCCCTTTCCGTCAGAAATTATTTTATACATCAGGCCGCTCTTCGTTTTTTCAAAAGACGCGTTTTTGCAGGACTGCATTCCGGCAAACGAAGCCAGAAACGCCAGATAAAGAAGTGATTTTTTCATTTGTTTAGTTTAAAAAAGTGATGTTTGTTTGAGTTAATTGATGTTTTGTTTTGAAAGATTCTTATCTGCTATGTTTAGAGTTGTAAAGCTTTATACTAAGTTCCTGATTCAAGCTGAGCTTTATAATCCGGTAAAACTAACTTAAATTTTTTCACGGTTTCCTCCAGCGAGTCGCTGCTTCTCCCTCCGGCGGCATTGAAATGCCCTCCACCGTTAAAATGAGTTCTGGCAAAGGTATTAACATCGAAAGCACCCTTACTTCTGAAACTCCATTTTCTTTCTTCGTCCCTGTCTATCACAATAGCCGCAAATTTGATACCCTGAATCGTGAGCGGATAATTAACCAGTCCCTCTGTATCACCGGTTTTAATATTAAACCGAAGCAAATCGCCCTTGGG
>DATCKB010000240.1:0-4034 GCA_036562505.1 Parasegetibacter sp.
TCTTTAATCTGCGCAAGTTTTTCGGAATTATTACCAGTGATGTTCAGGTATTTTTCGATATAATCAATTTGCTGATCTCCCAGTCCGCGATCCTTTAATTCTTCTTTTACTTTTTCAATCCCGATCTTGTCCAGTTTATCAATAGCAATCGTGATATCAGTAAGTTTTTCGGGGCCACCGCAATAAGTTGCGAGTGCAGCGAGAATTTTCCGGTTATTAATCCGTATTTCAACGGGAATACCCAGTTTGGAGAACACGTCACTGTACACCCCTGTTAATTCTATTTCATTCAGCAATGAGTTGCTTCCGACCACATCTGCATCACACTGATAAAATTCGCGGTATCTGCCCTTCTGCGGACGGTCGGCCCGCCATACCGGCTGGATCTGGTATCTTTTAAATGGAAATGAAAGTTGTCCGTGATTCATTGCCACATATCGCGCGAACGGGATGGTGAGGTCATATCGCAAAGCCCGCTCGGTGATACCTTTCACGTTTTTTCCCTCCAGTACTTTCTGAAAATCCTCCAGGGCCTGCGCTTTTTTCTGCGGGTTATCCAGACCGTTATTCAGTATTTTAAAAATCAGTTTATCCCCCTCTTCTCCATATTTACCCATGAGGGTATCAATGTTTTCCATAGCCGGAGTTTCCAGCGGTTCAAATCCGTATAGTTCAAACACCGAACGAATGGTAGAAAAAATATAATTCCTTTTTCTCACTATTTCCGATGAAAAATCGCGCGTACCCTGTGGCAAACCTGGCTTGCTCATGTTATAGCAGATTGTTTATTTGAATATTTTTCAAGGATAGCCTCGCAGGCCTGATCCAGCATTTTATACACTTCGTGATACCCGTCTTCTCCACCGTACCAGGGGTCGGGTACATTCATATTCTTACCGGGATAAAGTTCATTCATAATCAGCTCCACTTTTTCCGCCTGCCAGTGTTCACCGCTGATTCTTCTGACATCGTTGTAATTGCTGCTATCCATCACATAAATCCGGTCGAACTCAAGTATATCTGTTTTCACCAACTGGCGGCAGCACTGATCAGAAATAACGATACCGTTAAGTAGTCCAACTTTTTGAGAAAACTCATGTGGCGGGCAGCCAATATGGTATCCTGATGTACCAGCACTGCTGATTTCCCAGTTCAGTCCCAGTTTTTTCGTTTTTTCCTTAAGAATACCCTCGGCAAGCGGACTCCGGCAAATATTTCCCAAACAAACCATCAGTATTTTCATCCCGGGCAAGTTTTGTTTCAGCGCGCAAAGATACAGGATTCGCGCGGCCTTAACCTTTCATATGGCCTGGTTTTTATGGAATCGTAGGGGGAATTCATCTTCTTAATAGATTTTAACTAAATTAATGCAACCCGAAAGCAAGGCTCAAAGTCTAGATTTAAAACGATTCTGGTTGGTTTGTATATAATGAATTCATTCTGATTAATAAAAAACGAAGGTCCGGCAAGTCTAAAAATAAATTTGCTAACTTGCTTTCCTTCTTAGAAAAACGGCACTTATGCAACGTTACAGAGCACACGAAAACGATGGAGAAAAAACCAGTCAGGTACAGATAGTACGAAACTATGTGATGGGAGTGCTTTATTTCGGTGTGGGAGCTGCCGTACTTTTCTCTGAAAAACTAGGTCTGAAAATCGACAACGACTTTCCCAGATGGATGCTGGTAGCGTTTGCGGTAATTTGTTTTTTATATGGAACTATCCGCATCATACGGGCGATAAAAAAGGCCTGACGGAAAGAAGAATGGATAACAGGAATTATCTGATTAAATTGAACCTAAGGACAGTCTGAAAAGAGAGTAAACAGACCTGATAAAAAATGTTGGTTATGAAAGGAATGAAATCAATCTCAGGAATTTTTTTATGGAGCGGCTGGATGGTCAGATTCATGTTACTTGTTGTTCTGGTTGCCTGCGGCAATAATAAGCAGCACCAGAATGTAGCCGGCGACGATACGCTCACAAGCGGCACCATTCATATCAGCGTAGACGAATCATTTAAACCTATTATCGATTCGCAGATCAGAGTTTTCGAGGCCTCTTATCCGGATGCAAAAATCATTGCACATTATAAATCAGAGCAGGAATGTTTTAAAGACCTTCTTTCTGATTCAACCAGACTGGTTATAGTAACCCGGGGGTTAACTGATCAGGAGTCTGATTATTTTAAAGACACTCTTGGATTCAGGCCAAAATGGGACAGAATTGCGTATGATGCGATCGCGGTAATTGTGAACAATAACGCCAAAGATTCGCTGTTCACAATGTCAGAAATCCGCGATCTGATGGCCGGTAAAAGCGAAATGAAATACCGGGTAGTATTTGACGGATTATCCGCAACCAGTACCGTTAGATATGCACTGGATTCTGTGCTCAGAGGAGAACCGCTGGGTCCCAATGTAGCGGCAGCACCAACCAGTGTAGATGTAATTAACTATGTAGCCGGCAATCCGGATGCAATCGGTTTTATCGGCGTTAGCTGGATCGGTAATCCGGAAGATGAAAACCAACTCAGTTTTCTTGAGTCGGTAAGAATAGCATCTGTACAGGTTGAATCGCCCGATGACCGCGGATTCGTAAAGCCTTATCAGGCCAATATTGCGAAAAAGAGATACCCGATGGTGCGTGGATTGCACTATATTGTAAAAGAAAATTATCCCGGACTCGGACGGGGATTTACCAACTTCCTGAGTACCGAAAGAGGCCAGTTGATTTTCCGCAGAGCTTATCTCTGGCCGGCAAAAATGAACTTTACAATCAGGAATGCTAATATTTAGCTTTAGAAAAATAAGCCAAACACCCTAAATAATAACACGATGAGAATAAATGCAGGATTTTTGATTTTTGCTGTATTTGCATGCCAGATGGCTTTTGCGCAATTGCAAACCGGTAGGAATTTTTTCTATTATGAAAGATATCATAGTGCTAAAGAAGCATTTGCAAAAGACGCGGAAACCAATCCGGAAGCTACTTACTGGCTCGGACAAACGATGATTGAGCTGAAAGATATTGAGGGTGCGAAAGCCTTGTATCAAAAATCTCTTACTTCTAACGGTAATTCACCATTGATTCTGGTTGGAATGGGGCATATAGAACTTCTGGAAAACAAAACCAGCGATGCCCGCCAACGGTTTGAAGCTGCTATCAGCCTCACCAAGTCCCGCGATATCAAAGTGCTGAATGCGATAGGCAGAGCGAATGTGGAAAGCAGGGCGGGTGATAATCTTTACGCCATAGAAAAACTGAATCTGGCAACTTCCATCAAGGGATTCAAAGATCCTGAAGTGTATATTAACCTGGGTAATGCCTACCGTAAAATGGGCGACGGTGGAAATGCTATTGTATCTTATTCCAAAGCACTGTCTACTGATCCGAAGTATGCGGCTGCAAGACATTTCACCGGAAAAGTGTATCTGAGCCAGAATAACCGTGAATTCTTTATTCCGGAATTTGAAGGAGCTATAGCAATCGATCCGGCATACGCGCCATCTTATCGCGAGTTGTATCATTATTACTATTTCCGCGATGTAAACAAGGCAATTGAATACCTTGAAAAATATGCAGCAAATACTGATCAGACTCCTGAACTGGAATATGAAAAAACCAGTGTGCTATATGCTGCACGCAAGTATCAGGAAGCAATCAGCCAGGCAGAAAAAATCATGGCAGCAAAAGGTGATAATTATTCTCCCAAATATCACCGCCTGCTGGCTTTCAGTTATAACGCCCTGGGTGATTCCATCAATGCGCTGAAAAATATAGAGATTTTCCTGTCGAGAGCAACTGAAGACATCCTTCTGCCAACCGACTTCGATCTGCTGGGAACTCTTCAGTTCAAGTTCCCCGGCCGGGAAAGTCAGGCTATCGAAAATATCGAAAAAGCCATAGAAATGGATACTACGGTAACCAAAAAGATTGAATATGCAGAGAAGGTAGCTGGTATACTTGACGCGCGGGGTATGTTGAGACAGGCGGCCGACTGGAAGATTAAAGCATATAATTTTCTGCCTAATC
>DATCKB010000241.1:0-5799 GCA_036562505.1 Parasegetibacter sp.
TACCGTACGGTAAACAAAACAAAGCTTTATTTACCGGGTCGGCTATAACCATCGCAGGAAAAGAAGTATCTGATCAACCCCGGCCATCTTTCCAGAATTCATTGCAGGGTATGGTACCGGGCCTTCAGGTTTATGAAGCAACCGGTCAGCCCGGAGCAGCCCCCTCTGTCCGCATCCGTGGTATCGGATCATTTACAGGAATAAGCACTCCTCTTTATGTAGTGGATGGAGTTCCGATGCTTACGCAATCGATCACTACGCTAGCTTTCTCATCCAACTCAGGTGCAGGTATTAACCCGAATGATATCGAATCAGTGACGGTGTTAAAGGATGCTTCTGCAACATCTATTTACGGATCACAGGGTGCAAACGGAGTAATTCTGATTACTACAAAAAGTGGCAAATCAGGAAGAAGCAAGGTAGAGCTGGCCGCAAACTACGGAGTGAACTTAATGGCTACTACAAAGCGTAACCGACCGCTCAACACGGCAGAGATGACCTCTTTACTGATCGAAGGAGTTATCAATAATACAACCAATTCCGCAACGGCACATATCACTAATCCGGAAGATGCTTACGAGTTTCTGATTAATCAGGGATTGAATCCGGATATTGATACCGACTGGTTTGATGTTATCACGCAACGCGGACAATACGCCCAATACACCGGTTCTGTATCAGGCGGAAATGATAAAACCAGTTTTTACCTTTCGGGGGGATATTATAAACAAGACGCGGTAACAAGAGGACAGCATTTCGAACGGAAAACCTTCCGCACTTCGGTTAATCATAAGGTTAGTGAGAAATTCAAGGTGTCAACGAGAATCGGTGCGACGATGCAAACACTCAGCACCATAGCAGGTGCAGGAACCGGACTAAATCCTGTGAGAAGTCTTTACCGTCTTGTTCCCTGGATTTCCCCGTATCTGGAAAATGGTGATTATAACCCTGCTATAACCTATAACCCGGAAATGGCGAGACGAGAAAATATTTATTCAACAAATATCTATCAGCTTATCGGAAATGTTTCTGCAGAATATCGTTTTACAGACCAACTCTCCTTTGAAAGTCGTGCTGCAATTGACTTCCATCTGTCCGACGATTTCAGGTTCTGGAGTCCACGCTGGCCCGACGGAGTCGGTGCAAAAGGTCGTGGTGCAGAATACAGCACTACCTGGAACAACTGGACCATCAATAACCTCCTGAAATATCGCCGTCAGTTTGGAGAAATAGGATTTGACGCAACATTAGGTCAGGAAGCCGGTAAAAGAAATCTGAAGAGAGTAAGTACTCAGGCTGATAATTATGCAGCAGAAGGACTCTACACACTGGCAAATGCTTCTACCCCTTATGTAGCATGGAGCCAGCGTCAGGCGGCAACAATTGTTTCCTATTTCCTCAATACCAGCTTCGACTATCAAAACAAATATTTTATTAACGCTACCGTAAGACGCGATGGGTCGTCACGTTTCGGAGCAGATGTAAGATTCGGTAATTTCTGGTCAGTTGGTGCCGGATGGAATATTCACGAAGAAGAATTTTTCTCCCCTGCAACATCTGTTGTCAACCAGCTCAAATTAAGAGCAAGCTATGGCTTAAGTGGAAGTCAGCTGGGTGAATACTATGGCGCACTTGGATATTATTCAACCGGTCAGAACTATCTTGACCAGCCGGGTATTGCAATCGGACAAATCGAAAGCGGAAACCTCATGTGGGAGCAAAACTGGCCTCTGGATATCGGTCTGGAATTCACATTGTTGAATTCACGCATTTCGGGTACTATCGACTGGTATACCCGTACTACGAAAAAACTCTTCCAGGACATGCCGATCTCCTACACCAATGGCAGAAGTAATATCAATTTCAACGTGGGATCAATGAAGAATTACGGTATTGAAATCAGCGTAACCGGACAAATCGTAAAACCTCAGACAAATAACGGATTTGAATGGACCGCCAACATAAACTTCAGTACCCTGAACAATAAAATTCTGGAATTCCAGGACAGCAGTGTGGTACAGAGTTATTACCTGAGAGAAATCGGCGGCAACTTCTATCAGTTTTATCTGCGCGGATACGCCGGTGTGGAGAGAGAAACCGGTCAGGCATTGTGGTTTACAGACGGAACAAGAAAAAACACCACAACCAATTATGCAAATGCAAAACCATTCGCTCAGCCTTATAAGACTGCTTTACCCCGATTTTTCGGCGGTGTAACGAATACCTTCTCGTTTAAAAATCTGACACTTTCAACACTCGTCTATTATAACTGGGGTAATTCAGTTTATGATATCTGGGGACAGTATACACAGAGTGACGGTTCTGCAGGAGTCGGAGAGGTAGCAGCCATGAGCAGAATATTACTCGATAATCACTGGCAAAAACCCGGTGACAACGTCAGATTTCCAAAGATCGTTTACCGTGGAACGCAATCTGGTGTAGTGGGACAACATTCATCCAGATTCCTTTACGACGGAAGCTATATCAGACTACGTGATGTTACACTTACTTATAACGTACCGGTTAAGAGTGAAAAACCAATTTTTAAAGCAATTGCTCTTTCACTAAAAGCAAGCAACCTGTATACGTATGTGCACGATAAATATTTACCCTACGATCCTGAAGTGGGTATAGATGGTTTGATTGATCAGAACCTTCCTATTTCCAAGCAGTTTGCTTTAGGAGTAAATCTTACGTTTTAAAGGAAAATACCACAGTTAACTAAAAAGACATTCCATGAATAAATTAATTCTTTCACGCAGCAGATCCGGTCAAATCTCCATGATGCTGATTGCTATGCTGGCTCTCGTTACATCATGCAAGAAAGGCTTTCTGGAGCAAACGAATCCACAAACAGTCGGATTTGAACATGTGACCGATCTCAAATCGCTCAATGCAGCCACAATCGGTGTGTACAGCAAGTTCAAACAGGCAAACTATTATAATGGAGCATTTACTATTATCCCGGAGCTCATTGGCGATAACGCATTTATAAGTATCAGAAACGGTGGTAGGTACACCAACCACGATAATTTCACGGTTACTAACGGCGATGGTTATGTTACCGGAGCGTGGGGGCTGATGTGGGAAGTGATTGTTAATGCTAATCAGGCTATTCACCGTGGTTCGCAAATCGAGTTTCGCGGTTCAGATGTCGCAACAGCTAATCAATTACTGGGCGAATTATACTCATGCCGCGCACTAGCCTATTTCGACCTCGTACGCTTCTTTGCACAACCGTATAACTTTACACCGGATGCAGGACACCTGGGAGTACCTCTCGTAACAGATCCTCCGGAAAGGATTATTTCTCCCTCACGTTCCAGTGTAGCAGAAGTTTATGACCAGATCATCTCAGATCTCCAGACTGCAGAAGGTCTTCTGCTTCCTGCAAGAAAAGACGGATTCTTTGATCTTCATGCTGCACGGGCTCTTCTGGCGAAAGTTTACCTCTACAAGGAAGACTGGCAAAATGCAATCACTTACGCAACAAAAGTGATTGATGAAAGTCCTTATACCCTTCTTACAAATGCAAATTATGTGGCAAGCTGGGAACAGAAGTTCTCATCAGAATCACTGTTTGAAGTTGCGAACACACCAACCAGCAATTCAGGTGTAAATTCTATCGGATATCTCACCGAACAGGGCGCGTATGGCGAACTCTTAGCTACTCAGGATCTCTATGATACCTACAGTGCAACAGATGTCAGACGTCAGCTTATTCAACCCGGAAGCCGTCCAAATGGTGAATCCAATGCGTATTTTATAAAGAAATATCCGAGAGGTGCAGCAACACGGGATGACAACATTAAAGTTCTCCGACTCTCTGAGGTATATCTGATAAGAGCAGAAGCTTATGCAGAGTTGAGTAAATTGAATCCATCTTATACTACTCAGGCTGTAGAAGACCTGCATACGATTATGAAACGCGCAGACCCATCTGCCGCAGACATTATGATTACCGGTCAGGACCTTGTTGATCGTGTAATTCTTGAAAGGAGAAAAGAACTGGCGTTTGAGGGTAACCGTTTATTCGATATAAACAGGAAGAAAATGGATTTGATTCATATTGAAACAGACCGGACCAGAGTTTTTACCTACCCCAATAACCGATTCATTATGCCGATACCTTATTCAGAAAGAAACGCAAATAAAAACATCGAACCGAATCCTGGTTGGAACTAAATCTGTTGATATGATTTTAAGGAAGTATTTTTCGTATGCATTCATCGCCCTGCTTTTTCTCGTCTCCTGTTCTAAAAAATCGGGGATTAATCTCCCCGAACTCCCTGGCCGCGGAGGAAGCGGAGGTGGTGGATCCACCCCATCAATAGAAGCGATCGACACCGAAATTGAAAGTTTCATGAAACGCTTCAATGTTCCCGGTGGATCTGTTGCTATCACCAAAAACGGCAAACTGGTTTATGCCAAAGGATATGGTTATGCCGATAAAGAAAATGATCAGAAGGTTGATACCTCAAGTTTGTTCCGTATAGCAAGCCTCTCAAAATTTATCACTTCACTGGGTATAATGAAACTGGTAGAAGCTGGTAAATTAAATATGAACGACAAAGTGTTCGGACCGGGCGCTATTCTCGGCACAGAATACGGAACAGAACCTTACGGTCCGTATGTTAAAGATATCACCCTGAGAAATGTTCTGCAGCATGAGATAGGAGGCTGGAACAATTCGAACAGTGACCCGGCATTTCAGAATCCGTCGATGACCAGAAAGCAGTTAATTTCATGGACAATCGACAACCGGCCACTGACAGCCCCTCCGGGAACTAAACTTGATTATTCGAACCTCGGTTACTTTATACTTGGCGAAATAATTGAAAAATTAAGTGGTAAACCGTACGAAACTTACATCCGTGAAGAAATCTTCGAACCTGCCGGTGTAAAGAATATGTCGATCGCCGGCGGCTCCCTTGCTGAAAGAAAAAAGAACGAGGTAAAATATTACGGACAGGGCGCTAATGCGTATGGTTATAGTGCGGGAGTGATTTCCAGATTAGGCCCCTGCGGAGGATGGATCGGATCTCCGATCGACTATCTTCGTATTCTTGTCCGGGCAGATGGTTTTGCCACCGTACCTGATATGCTGCAGCCCTCTACCATATCAATTATGTCTACTTCCTCGCCCAATTCAGTTTACGGTTGCGGGATACGCGTAAACTCTGCAGGAAACTGGTGGCATGGCGGAGGTTTAACAGGAACCAGAACATGGATGGTCAGAGCAGCAAATGGATTCTGCTGGGCACTTTTCTTTAACTCCAAACCATCTGATGAAACCCAATTCGTAACCGAACTGGATAAGCTAGTCTGGACTGCGGTAAAAAATATGGGGACCCCCTGGCCGAATGCAGACTACTTCTAAGCAGTCTGAAGCAATGACTTATATCGTAAGAAATATTCTGCTTAAAGAATATTTCTTACGATATAGTAATATAAAACCTTCATCAGACCGGCAAAATCTTTATATTCATTAAGAAACAACTTATTTAATTCACCCTCAAACATTTCCAGGTGAAAATCACAAATATTGAGATATTTCGCTTCAGCATTCCCATGGAGCCGTTTACCATTGCAACAGCTACTATGAATGCAGCAGAAAACCTCCTGATTCATATTCAAACAGACAATCCTGCTATTTCCGGATGGGGCGAAGGATCACCGTTTCCGGCAATCACCGGCGAAACCCAGGAAACCTGTGTTGCAATGGCTCGCCTTTTTGCTACTGCCTGGATGGAACAGAATCCTCTGGAGATAGAAAGGAGGATACAGCAACTCCACGAC
>DATCKB010000252.1:0-8501 GCA_036562505.1 Parasegetibacter sp.
GATTCAGGGAATAGCTGTTCACATAAAGATCAATATGTTTTCGCATCACTTCTTCTTCCATCTCCTGTGCATTTGATGTAACAAATTCGGGCAACGCAGGGTAATTACCAAATGCATATTCCAGACTTCTTTTTATCACACGGTCAATTTTCTCAATTAGTTCATTTCCCAGTGAATGCTTGGCTGCTATTCCTCCAAGTGGAATGGGATTCAATGTCTTTTTCTCCCAGTATTCTCCCAGGTCTACCAGCTTAGTCAGGCCTTTTTGCTGGTAAGTAAACCGGTTTTCATGGATGATTACTCCGGCATCAACTTTACCGGAAAGTACTGCATCTTCAATTTCATTAAAGGTTAAAACATGGACGTTTTCAGCCGTGGGAAAAGCATATTTCAACAGGAAAAAAGCGGTGGTGTTTTTCCCGGGTATGGCTATACTTAGTTGATTTATCTCCTGATGAAGATTTTCAACGGGCGCCTTACTTATTAATAACGGACCGACACCGCTTCCGAGGGCACTTCCTGAATTTAATAGTTTATAAGATGAAGCTGCCTGAAACCAGGCCGGAAAACTGAGTTTGGTAATATCTAATTTCCCCTGCGTGCTCCATTTATTCAGGGTTTCCACATCTTCCAGACTTAGATCCCATTCCAGTCCCTCTGTATCAATTTTATGGTTAACCATAGCATCGAAAATAAAAGTGTCGTTGGGACATGAACTAAATCCTATAGAAAGTTTCATCGATTTAAGTTTTTAGTTTTCGGGGCAAAATCTGTTCAACGCGGCAATTCAGGTAGCACTTGTATAAACAGGTATCTTCTACAAGTATTCAGAAATAATCTTCACCAAAGAATTATTCAGATTTCCGATAGCTTCTTCCATTTTCCAGTTGTTTTTATTCCGGTCGCCTGTGAAATTCGAAACTCCTCTGATCTGGAGAAATTTTACTTTTTTCATCAGACATACGTAGTGGAATGCAGCCCCTTCCATAGATTCTACATCGGGGTTGTATTTCCGTTTGAGTTCCGCAATTTGCTCTACCCTGCTCGAAATCTGGTTTACAGAAACCCCTTTTACCACCGGAATATTGTTCCAGTTTTTACCTTTAATATCCGGGTTGGCCAAAGTTTTACTCAGGAAAGGGAATTCATCGAGCTGCAGTCCCATATCAAAAAGGTCTGAAAACCGGCCGTTTTCCCACACACCCGTATCGCCGAAATATTCCTCACCTACAATTACCACAGAGCCGGGAGGGTGTGCTTTATTGAAAGTACCGCAAATTCCTGCCTGAATGATCAGATCGGGATTTAGTTTTTCAATCAGATCAACCAGGTGAAAACCGGTAGAAAATAAGCCTACTCCGGTAATTCCGGTACTGCAGTGGTGGGGGCCGAACATCTGATTCGCCGGAGAAACCAGCGATGCGAACGGGTGTATTTCCAAACCAGTAGCAGCCGTAACGAGAATTTGCATAAGCAAATATAGGAACTAAATCTGCGGGGATAATATCCGGTAAATCATACCTTTGCCGAAAATTCAGGGAAGTCAATGGTATATTTGACGAGGATAGAACATTTTAATGCTGCTCACAAACTCTCAAATCCGAACTGGTCGAAGGAAAAAAACGAGGCCGTATTTGGAAAGTGTGCCAATGATAACTGGCACGGACATAACTATGAGTTATATGTCACCATTAAGGGTGAACCCGATCCTGACACCGGTTTCCTCTATGATGTGAAGAAGCTTAGTGAGATTATCAGGGTAGAAGTCATCGAACTGCTCGATCACAAGAACTTAAACCTCGATGTGGAGTTTTTAAGAGGAAAAATGTGTTCTACAGAAAACCTGGCCATAGGTATTTGGAATCAGCTTGTTCCGCACCTTCCGGCCGGAGTGCAGCTGCATTGCATCAAACTCTATGAAACTCCGCGTATATTTGTTGAGTATTTCGGTCCCTAAAGGCGGGATACATACCTGCTGAATATGACAAAACGAGTAGCCGTATATAGAAGAGAGCATTTTAACGCAGCCCACCGCCTGAATAACCCTTCGTGGAGTCCGGAAAAAAATCAAGCTGTTTTTGGTTTATGTAATAATGCCAATTACCACGGCCACAACTATGAAATCGTGGCTAAAGTTACCGGTGTTCCTGATCCTGAAACAGGCTTTGTGATCGATCTGAAAATGTTGTCGGATTTAATTCAGCGTGAAATCATAGAAAGATTTGATCATCGTAATCTCAATCTTGATGTGGCGTATTTCAGAGAATTTAATCCCACAGCCGAGAACATTGCTATAGTTATTTATGAACTTCTTCGTCCGCATATCAGCGAAGAATTAGACTTGCAGATACGCTTATACGAAACACCCAGGAATTTTGTTGAATATCCTGTGTAGAAAGGATTTTTTAAACGAATAAAATAATTTAAATGGGATATACCAGGCAAGAAGATTATAATGAAGAAACCACCGCAGGGTTAATATCGAACTACAGGAATATTATTTCCTTGCTCGGTGAAGACCCCGAAAGAGAAGGGTTGCTGAAAACTCCCGAAAGAGTGGCTAAATCAATGCAGTTTCTCACTCAGGGGTACGAACAGGATGCGCGCGCAATAATTGAATCAGCCCGATTCAGTGAAAACGTGAGTGAAATGATAATTGTGAAAGATATTGAACTCTACTCCATGTGCGAACATCATATGCTGCCTTTTTACGGAAAAGCACATATTGCGTATATCCCTAACGGTTGGATTACCGGTTTAAGTAAACTTGCCCGGGTGGTTGATGTGTATTCCCGCAGGCTCCAGGTTCAGGAGCGCCTCACAACGCAGATTCTGAATGTGATAAAAGAAGCACTTGACCCCGTTGGAGTAGCTGTGGTCATTGAAGCAAAGCATCTTTGTATGATGATGCGCGGAGTAAGCAAGCAGAATTCCGTAACTACAACTTCGGCTTTCGACGGAGTGTTTATGGATAATCACGTAACAAGAAATGAATTCCTTAAACTCATCAGCGCTAATCTGAGTTAAGATAAATTCCACGGACAAGTCTTCCTGAATAGAAAACATTTGAATTTTCAGTGAGCAGTTTGCGCCTTCGCTTATACATTTGAATTTTGACTTTTACTTTTACACCATGAAACACGCATTTATTTTTCCCGGACAGGGAGCTCAGTTTACGGGTATGGGCAAAGCCCTTTACGAAGCAAACACTCTTGCCAGAGAAATGTTTGAACAGGCAAATGAAATACTCGGATTCAGAATCAGCGATATCATGTTTTCCGGTTCTGAAGAAGAACTGAAACAAACCAATGTTACACAACCTGCAGTATTCCTGCACTCTGTCATAGCTTTTAAAACACAGGCCGATAAGAAACCTGATATGGTTGCGGGTCACTCACTGGGTGAATTTTCTGCACTGGTGGCGAACGATGTACTGAAATTTGAAGATGCACTTAAACTGGTTGCCATTCGTGCAGCAGCTATGCAGAAAGCCTGTGTTCAAACTCCTTCTACCATGGCGGCTATACTCGGACTGGCAGATGAAAAAGTGGAAGAGATCTGCGCAGCTGTTCAGCAGGAAACCAATGAAGTGGTAGTTGCTGCTAATTATAATTGTCCGGGTCAGCTGGTAATAAGCGGATCCATTCAGGGCGTTGAGATTGCCTGTCAGCGTATGAAAGAAGCTGGTGCAAAAAGAGCGCTCGTGCTGCCTGTGGGAGGTGCTTTTCATTCTCCTTTGATGGCTCCTGCAAAAAAAGAACTGGGGGAAGCTATTAACAATACGGCATTCAATAATGCTTCTTGCCCGGTATATCAGAATGTTCACGGTAAGCCGGTAATTTCTGCAGAAGAAATTAAGAAGAACTTAATTGACCAGTTGACAGGGGCTGTCAGATGGACGCAGTCTGTGGAAGCTATGATTTCCGATGGGGCAACCCTGTTTACGGAATGCGGTCCGGGTAAAGTACTACAGGGGCTTGTGGTTAAAGTGAACAAAGAGGCTCAGACCAGCGGATTGACCTAGGACAACAATTTTAAACTTCGCAGGAATAATTTGTATAATTGTTAAATAAATTATAATTTAGTAAGGTCTAAGTATAAATCTGAGAATTCTTTAAGGAACTACTTAGGAGTTTTCACCCTTAAATCAAAAAAGGCCACTCTACCCAGACTGGCCTTTTGTGTTTTTATAACAGAGAAAGTTGATCCGAGAGAGGTGATCTTTCTCACTCATCCTGAAAAAATTAAGATTGGATTTCTGGTCTGATTATTACAATCTATCCAGAGCCTGATCCAGATCCTCCAGTATGTCTTCGATATTTTCTATTCCCACACTCATACGAATGAGTCCGTCTGTTATTCCTGCTTCTTCGCGCGCTGCCTTCGGCACTCCGTAATGAGTCATACTTGCGGGGTGAGATATCAGTGTGTCGGTCGTGCCCAGCGAAACTGCTCTTGTACATAACTGAAGCCGGTCGATGAATTGTTTTCCGGCATCCATTCCGCCTTTTAATTCAACACTAAGTACTGGTCCCGCTTGCTTCATCTGGCGAGAGGCTAATTCATAATCGGGATGCGAGGGTAGTCCGGTATAATTTACTTTCGATACTGCTTTGTGGGATTGCAGAAACTCTGCAACCGCTTTCGCATTTGCACAGTGTCTTTCCATTCTCAGTTCCAGCGTCTTCAGTCCGTTGATCAGCATATATGCATCGAACGGGTTGGCATTTCCACCCAGCAAGCGGTAACATTTCAGAATTCGTCCATTCATTGTGTCCGGGTCCTTGCCGATAAGTACGCCACCGATTGCTGTGCCATGACCATTTAAGTATTTAGTGGTAGAATGAAAAACATAATCTGCTCCCAGTGCGAAAGGTTGTTGCAGATAAGGTGTGGCGAACGTATTATCTACTGAAACAGGGATGCCCCGTTCTTTTGCCAGATCGGAAATTGCACGTATATCCACACATTGAATGGTAGGGTTGGCAGGGGTTTCCAGGTGAATCCATTTGATTGCCGGATCTGATTTCAGTGCATTAGCTGTTTTCTGTAAATCCCGCAGATCAACAATCACAGGTTCCACGCCCAACGGTGGTAATATTTTATGCAGGAGTTCATGAGTTCCACCATAAAGCGAATAATGTGATAAAACTTTATCACCTGCTTTAAGATTCGCCAGAAACATAGTAGTCATGGCTGCCTGTCCGCTTGCATGCAATAAAGCTTTCAGTTTCAGCGCCTGTTTGTTTTCGTCATTCAGCCCAAATCCTTCCAGCGCACAGATTTTTTCTTCTGCTTCCGTGAAATTCGGATTTCCCCATCGGGTATATATATATCCCTGTTCTTTTTCTTCAAAACGCATCATGCCCTGTTCTGCAGTGTCAAAAGTAAACGTTGAGCTCGCGTAAATTGGAGTGAGGTGTGAGTAACGCGGGTCGGGAAAGTGGCCCGCGTGAACTGCCGCGGAACTGAAGCCTTTGAAAGTTTTTTTCGGGTTTGCCATACAGACAATCAAATTAATATTGTTAAAGAGTTAATTTCGAAATGAGTTTTCGGATCAAATCCGGTTCTTATCGATGCTGATTTCGTTAAATCAATTCTCAAAGTAAGACAATTTCAATGAAGCAACTTTTATCCCGTTTTGCAGAATATAATATCTGGGCGAACCGAAAAATTGGTGACAGAGTGCTGAGCCTTCCTGAAGGAATGATAAATCAGCCAGCACCCAGTAGTTTTCCTACTGTAAAAGCTACCTTACTACATATATGGACAGCTGAAAGCATCTGGTGGCAGCGGCTAAAGCTGGTGGAAAGAATTGTTGTACCTGATGAATCCGGAGAATTAAATGCGGAACAGGTCGTTAACGGTTTACTTGCGCAGTCCCGGCAGTGGCTGGAATGGGTAGAATCGGCTTCGCCGGCGGCATTGGAGCATGTGTTTCACTATCAGAATACCAAGCGGCAGCAATTTAAACAACCGGTGTGCGATGTTTTGCTGCATTTATTTAACCATGGCACATATCATCGCGGACAAATTGTGACACAACTACGGCAAATAGGCGTAACCGAAATTCCGCAAACTGATTTTATTGCCTGGTCAAGGAAATCGGCGTAATCCGAATTGTCAGATCCGGTCCGAATTCTTCAATAAAAAAAGCTATCCTTCAGGATAGCTTTGTAATAACATCTTGAAATCCGGTAATACACGCAGAGCTTACTTATATAGCCCATTTCACCCAGGTAGCTCCCCAAGTGAATCCGCCACCGAAGGCAGATAATATCAGGTTGTCACCTTTTTTCAGCTGATCCTGCCATTCCCACAAACAAAGCGGAATAGTTGCAGCTGTGGTGTTGCCATAGCGTTGAATATTAATCATTATTTTTTCGTAGGGCAGTCCCATACGATCGGCTGTTGCTTCAATAATACGTTTATTTGCCTGATGCGGTACCAGCCACGCAATATCATCAGCAGTCAGGTTATTTTTCTGCATGAGATCATAGCTGATATCCGCCATTCCTTTAACGGCATACTTAAATACTGCCTGTCCTTCCTGATAAGCAAAATGTTCTTTATTGGCTACGGTTTCGTGAGACGCAGGGCGGAGCGATCCACCGGCTTTCATGTGCAGGTATTTGTGTCCTGAACCATCGCTTTTCAGAAGGCTATCCTTTATACCATAACCGTCAGTATCAGGTTCGAGCAGCACTGCACCTGCGCCGTCTCCGAAAATGATACAGGTAGCTCTATCGGTATAATCAATAATGGCGCTCATTTTATCAGCGCCGGCAACCACTACTTTTTTATAACGACCACTTTCAATCAGTGACGCACCAACTGTAAGGGAATAAAGAAAACCACTACATGCGGCAGAGAGGTCAAATCCCCAGGCATTAACGGCTCCCAGCTTCATACAGGCCATGTTGGCCGTAGAAGGAAAAACCATATCCGGGGTTACGGTACCTACTATGAGGCAGTCTATTTCCGAAGGGTCAATTCCACGCTTCCGGCAAAGTTCCTGAACGGCGGGTACAACCATATCAGAAGTAGCTTTTCCTTCACCTCTGAGTATGCGTCTTTCCTCAATCCCCGTGCGGGTTCTAATCCATTCATCGTTGGTATCAACAATCTTCTCCAGATCTGCATTGGTAAGCCTGTCTTCAGGCACATATCCGCCTACCGCAGTTATCGCGGCAGTAATATTATTTTTCATGGGCGCAAAAATAGCGAAAATAATTACGTTTGTTCCTACATTCGCACCATGATAGCGTATTTAAGAGGTCAGTATACTTTTAAGAGCCCGGCAATGGTGCACGTAGAAGTGCAAGGTGTTGGTTATGAGGTGAATATAAGTCTTAATACCTATTCGCAGATACAGGATAAGGATCAGGGGCTTTTACACACTTACCTGCAGGTAAGGGAGGATGCCCACGTGCTTTACGGGTTCTACGACCTGGCGGAAAAACAGTTGTTCATGCAATTGATTGGGGTAACCGGCATAGGAGCTGGTACCGCCAGAATGATGTTATCTTCGCAGCAACCCGAAGAAATCACCCGGGCAATTGTGCAGGGCGAAGTGAAGCTGCTTGAGCGTATCAAGGGAATCGGAAAAAAGACCGCCGAAAGGATAGTTCTCGAATTGAAAGATAAGCTTGCAAAAGCCGCTTCTACAACAAATTTTTCAGCCGGAATAAGCAATAGTTTAGGGCAGGATGCGTTAAATGCCTTGATTGCTTTAGGGATTGCCAGATCAGTTGCTGAACCCGTGGTTAAGAAAGTGTTGTCTGCTGATCCGTCTGCCAGTCTCGAATCTTTAATTAAAAAATCATTGCAGTCTATTTGAGTTGATTTTTACCCGCTAACAAGACCAGATTTGACCACAAGATATATTAAGACACTAACTGCAACGGTTTTGGTTGTCGCAGGGCTAGTATTTGCGTGTTCCGGAGCTTCGGCATTCGCCTACTCCTTTAATGAGTTCTATCAGGATACTACCCGGCCTTCAACCGATTCGCTGATTTACCCGCTGAAAGACAGGAGGGGGGATTTCTATACATTTCCCAACTTTAACCCATTCTATTTAAAGAATCCATCTAATATTCAGCAGACTGTTGAATACGATCCTGCTACCAGAACATATTATATTATCGAAAAAATCGGCGATACCTATTATCGCAAACCTACTTACCTGACATTTGAGGAATATTTGATGCTGAGAGGAAAGCAGGATGAAGTGGATTATTTCCGTCAGCGGGCAAATATTTTGTTTGATCTCAACCGCCGCGGACAACGACCCAACCTGGTAGTCAGAGAAAGTTTCTTCAACCGCATTTTCGGAAACGGAAAAGTTGATATTCGTCCGCAGGGCTTTGTGGATATTATGGCCGGTTATCAGGGACAGAATATAAAAAACCCCACTCTACCCGAAAGAGCCCGCCGTAATGGAGGATTCGATTTTGATATGAATGCCAATATTAACGTTATCGGAAATATTGGCGACAAAC
>DATCKB010000253.1:0-3417 GCA_036562505.1 Parasegetibacter sp.
TTATTGAACCGGTACGTTCTATACTTCTTCCCGGGTTCGACATCCTGAAGAAACAATGTAAAGAAGCCGGTGCCCTGGGTGGAGGAATATCCGGATCCGGGCCCTCGATCTTTATGTGGAGTAAGGATTTCTCTACTGCAAAAAATCTGGAGATGATTATGACTGAAATCTATTGTGACCTGGGCATTGATTTCCATACTTATGTAACCACAATAAATATGGAGGGTGTAAGGGAACTAGAACCGGCACTTTGCTAATGACCGTTCTGAATGAAAAAAAGCTGAAGGGTAGAATAAAACAATATGAACTAAAAGGAACAAAACGGACAATCAGAAATTATGAAACTCAATTCAAATAACAGTGCACTTTATTACAGTCTGAAGAAGCAATCACCAGTTGTAGACTTCAAATCTGCCACATTAACGGGCCAGGCACCAGACGGAGGACTGTATTTCCCTAAAGAAATTCCTAAATATAACGCTGATGATATAAGTTGTTTACTGGAACTTGGTGTAGAAGAAATAGCCTTCCGCGTAATGCAGCCATATACTGAAGGAAGTCTGCCTGAACACATACTGGCAGAAGTAGTAAAAGAAACCTTTAATTTTCCCATACCACTGAAAAAAATCAACGATGACGTATATGTGCTTGAATTGTTTCACGGACCTACGCAGGCGTTCAAAGATGTCGGAGCCAGATTTATGAGCAGGTGTCTGCGATATTTTGCCCGAGATATCTCCAGACCAGTGACAGTACTTGTTGCAACTTCAGGTGACACGGGTGGTGCTGTTGCCCATGGATTTCACGGAGTGGAAGGAATACGTGTGGTGATTCTTTATCCTTCCCGAAAAGTCAGCCCTGTTCAGGAAAAACAGTTGACCACTCTTGGTAAGAACATACTAGCTATTGAAGTAGAAGGAAATTTCGATGATTGTCAGCGATTAGTCAAACAGGCTTTTTCCGATCAGGAATTAAGGAGCAGAGTTTTTCTCACTTCCGCCAACTCAATAAATGTTGCCCGCTGGCTTCCACAGCAGGTTTACTATTTTCTCACTCTGCAGCAATGGATACAAACCCGGGCAATTCATTCAGGTAAAACAAGTTTACATCATTCCGGAAATGATGCATTCGCCAGTGAACACTATCCGCCGGATAAGAGCAAGTTCATCCGGAATCGGGAGGCAGGGAAACCAAGGCAATCAATCGATTTCAATGACGCTCCGGTAATCTCTGTACCGAGTGGAAATTTCGGGAATATCTGCGCCGGCCTGCTGGCGCAGGCCTCGGGTTTACCTGTGAAACACTTCATTGCCGCATGCAACAAAAACGATACAGTACCCAGATTTCTGCAAACGGGTGTTTACCAGTCTTTACCTGCAAAACCAAGTTTGTCAAATGCAATGGATGTTGCGGATCCCAGCAATTTTATCCGTATTCTTGAACTATTCAATCAGGATTCAACATGGCTGAGTGCCGCCCTCAGTGCGTATTCAATTGATGATGCTACAACAAAGGAAACAATCACCCACTTATATAACCGGTATAAATATCTGGCGGACCCACATGGAGCGGTGGGATTTCGTGCCCTGGAGGTATACAGGAAAAATCATCCGGACGCCAGAGGTATCTTCCTCGAAACTGCGCATCCTGTGAAATTCCCGGAAGCCTATGCAGATCCCAGCCTACCTCTACTTCCCGTACCCAATGTTGTTGCGGAAATTATGAAGAAGCAGAAGTATTCCGTTATTATGAAACCGGAATATCAACATCTTAAAGACCTGCTTCTTCAGGTATTTGCATGAAGGTGCACAAGAAAAGAGGCTGTATCAATTGTAGATACAGCCTCCGGGTTTATTTGATAAACAATCTTTCGATTATTCAAACTTCAGATCAAGTCCCAGACCTCTCAATTCGTGGATCAATACATTGAAGGATTCAGGAACGCCCGGTCTTGGAATGTTATCACCTTTAACGATAGCTTCGTAAGTCTTAGCTCTTCCGATGATGTCATCAGATTTGAGGGTAAGTAATTCCTGAAGTATGTTAGAAGCTCCATATGCTTCCAGAGCCCAAACTTCCATCTCACCAAAACGCTGACCACCAAACTGTGCTTTACCACCCAGAGGTTGCTGGGTAATGAGGCTGTATGGTCCGATAGAACGCGCGTGCATCTTATCATCAACCATGTGGTGCAGTTTAATCATGTAAATCACACCAACGGTGGCTTTCTGGTCGAAGCGCTCACCGGTTTCTCCATCATACAGATAAGTATGACCGAAGCTTGGTAAGCCTGCTTTAGCTATATGTTCGGCAATTTCTTCAGGAGTAGCACCATCAAAGATTGGGGTAGCAAAACGCACTCCCAGTTTTTCGCCGGCCCATCCTAAAACGGTTTCATAAATCTGACCCAGGTTCATCCTTGAAGGTACACCCAGTGGGTTCAGTACGATATCAACCGGAGTTCCGTCTTCCAGGAACGGCATATCTTCTGCGCGAACGATTTTCGCAACGATACCTTTGTTACCGTGGCGACCCGCCATTTTATCACCCACTTTCAGCTTACGCTTAACAGCGAGATAAACTTTAGCCAGTTTCAATACACCTGCAGGAAGTTCATCTCCGATAGATATATTAAACTTCTCGCGTTTGTAACGTCCGAGTTCTTCGTTATACTTAATGCTGTAGTTGTGCAGGAGTATATTGATCTGCTGATCAATAGTTTCGTCACCTGTCCAGCCAAGCGGATTAACGTTCAGATAATCAATCTGAGCCAGATTTTTGGCGGTGAATTTAGCACCTTTTCCAATCTGAACTTCACCGAAGTTATTAGATACACCTGCAGATGGCTTATCTTTCAGAAGTGTCTGCAGCTTACTGATCAACACTTCCATCAGATCCTCTACATTCTTCTGGTGAGTCTTCTCTACTTTTTCAAGCAGAGCTTTTTCGCGTACCTTGGTGTTTTTATCTTTCTTGGCACGCTGGAACAGTTTCTTATCAATGACCACACCTTCAGTTCCTGACGGAGCTTTCAGAGAAGCATCTTTAGCATCACCTGCCTTATCACCGAAGATTGCTCTGAGGAGTTTTTCTTCCGGAGTAGGATCAGATTCACCTTTCGGAGTGATCTTACCGATGATGATATCGCCTTCTTTAATATGGGCACCGATGCGGATGATACCATTTTCATCCAGATCCTTGGTAGCTTCTTCAGAAACGTTAGGAATATCAGGAGTTAATTCTTCTTCACCCAGTTTGGTATCACGAACTTCCAGTTCAAATTCTTCAATATGGATTGAAGTAAACAGGTCTTCGCGAACTACTCTTTCACTGATTACGATCGCATCCTCAAAATTGTATCCTTTCCATGGCATAAAGGCCACTTTCAGGTTACGTCCGAGTGCGAGTTCACCCCCC
>DATCKB010000254.1:0-5730 GCA_036562505.1 Parasegetibacter sp.
TTTTCCATCGTCCGTTCAATCAGATCGGTCATATCCAGAAATCCGATGCGATTTCTGAGGAAAGCGAATACTGCCAGTTCATTGGCCGCATTCAATATACATGGCAGGTTGCCGCCTTTAAATAAGGCTTCGGTAGCCAGAGCGAGATTCCGGAAAGTCTTTATATCAGGTTCTTCAAAACTCAGTGTATTAGGTTTGCGAAAATCATAGCGCGGATAATCGTTGGCGATCCGTTCCGGAAATGCCAGTGCATATTGAATCGGGAGCTTCATGTCCGGTAAACCCATCTGAGCTTTGATGCTCCCGTCTTCAAACTGCACCATGGAATGAATGATGCTTTGAGGATGAATAACCACCTGCACCTGATCCGGCTGCAGGTTGAACAGCCATTTGGCTTCGATCATTTCCAGCCCTTTATTCATCAGTGTTGCAGAGTCGATTGAGATCTTTGCACCCATATTCCAGTTAGGGTGTTGCAAAGCATGATCCCGTTTTACATTCACTAAAAAATTGGGCTTCCTTCCTAAAAACGGTCCTCCTGAAGCTGTGAGTACGATTTTTTCGATTCTGTTTCTGGTTTCACCTACCAGACATTGAAAAATTGCAGAATGTTCCGAATCAACAGGAATGATCGGTACCCTGTGCTGAACGGCTTTCTGCATTACAATATCCCCTGCAACCACAAGTGTTTCCTTGTTCGCCAGCGCTACCGCCTTATTGTTCTCAATCGCTGTTAACGTGGGCTTTAATCCGGCAAATCCTACTATAGCTGCCAGCATCAGATCATAGCAGTCCATTGCAGCAGCCTCTTCAAGGGATTTTTCGCCAGCAAAAATCTTAATATCTGTTTGAGCAAGAGCTTCTTTTACTTTACTATATTTTGATTCGTCTCCAATTACTATCAGATTGGGCTTATACTTCAACGCCTGTTTAATCAGCAACTCATGATTCTGGTGTGCAGTCAGAATTTCCGCAGTGAACAGATCCGGGTTAGCCGATATAACCTCCAATGCCTGTTTTCCTATCGAACCCGTTGAACCGAATATAGCTATGCGTTTTATCATGGTATCCAGATCTCAAAATTAACTAAGTCTACAAACCTACGGTAAAAAGGCGAAATGGGGTATCGGGGAAGTCAGAGATTAGTTTTGTCCGGCGAGCTGACGTTCGGCCCTTTCAGACGCTTCAAAGTTAAACCCGGCAATCGTTTGTTTCATCATTTCAGCAATCCGGGAATTACAAAGATTGCCGATACTTCCTTCGTGACTGTGTTGCAGGCGGGTTGACCAGGTATAATTTCCCTGCTCAATATCTAAACCGATTTTCTTATAGGCATCCCGGAAGGGTATTCCCTGAAGTACAAGTTTATTGACTTCCTCCACACTGAAAAGATATTTATATTTTTCATCTTCCAGAATATCAGATTTTACTTCAACCTGCGACAGCATCACCATAGCCATCTCAATACAATTTTGAATGGTTTCGAAAGCAGGAAATAAATGTTCCTTCAGCAATTGAAGATCCCGATGATAACCCGATGGCAGATTAGTAGTCATCATCATGATTTCATTTGGCAAAGCTTTTATTCTATTGCAGTAGGATCTGATCAGTTCAAAAACATCCGGATTCTTCTTATGAGGCATAATGCTGGAACCCGTTGTTAACTCGGCCGGAAATCCTATAAACCCAAAATTCTGATTCATAAACAGACAGGCATCCATCGACATACGCGCCAGCGTATCGGCTATATTTGACAGTGACGCTGCCACCATACGCTCTGTTTTCCCCCTGCCCATCTGCGCATATACCACATTGTAATTAAGATCAGCAAATCCCAGCAGGTTTGTAGTCATCGTACGATTAACCGGGAAGGACGACCCATAACCAGCGGCCGATCCCAGTGGATTTTTGTTAACGATTTCATACGCACTTTTCATTGAAATAATATCATCAACCAGACTCTCCGCGTAAGCCCCGAACCATAACCCAAACGATGATGGCATAGCAAGCTGAAGATGAGTATATCCGGGTAGCAGATGGTCTTTGTATTTCTCACTCTGAGACTGCAACAATTCAAATAACGAATCAACAGAACGCACCAGTTGACGGATTTCGTGACGCAAATAAAGTTTTACGTCAACCAACACCTGATCGTTTCTGCTACGGGCACTATGTATTTTCTTCCCGACTTCACCTAATCTTTGTGTAAGTAACAGCTCGATCTGGGAATGAATATCTTCCACAGATTCATCAATCTTAAACGAACCTTCCTGAATTTCCGCGTATATTTTTCTCAATTCTTTCACAAGAATTTCAACCTCCTGTTCAGACAATAATCCTACCGATCCCAGCATCGTAACATGTGCTATAGATCCAAGAACATCAAATGGGGCCAGCAAAAGATCAAACTCACGGTCTTTTCCAACCGTAAATTTCTCTACATTTTCTGCCGACACTGTATTTTTTTGCCAAAGTTTCATTCCTGTATTATTAATAGTTCGATGATGCCTTTTTTAAACCTTTTTGCAACTAAGCCTGCGTTTTCCGCTTCAATACTGGTTTTATAATTGTCCTAACAGACGAATATAAGTATCAATTCCCTCCTCAATTTCCTTCAAATAAATAAATTCATCAGCAGTATGGCTTCTGGCACTGTCACCCGGTCCGCATTTTAGTGCCGGAAATGGCATCAATGCTTTGTCTGAACTGGTGGGCGATCCGTAAATCCTCTTACCCAGTGCCAGTCCGGCTTTAACTAACGGATGTTCAGGGCTGATTGTGGTAGCCCTCATTCTCACTGATCTGGGTTTAATCTCAGAAGATACATTTGATTTGATTATTTCAAGAATTTCTTCATGCGTGTATGCGTCCGTCACCCGAATATCAACTGTAAAGTTACAGGTAGCGGGCACCATATTATGTGCCTTATTTTCTGTGTGGACAACCGTAACATTCATCTTGACCGGTCCTAATGTATCGGATATACGGGGAAAGCTGTATGTCCGGAACCATTCTATGTCTTTCAAAGCCTTATAAATTGCGTTATCTCCTTCTTCCCGTGCTGCATGTCCGGCTTTTCCGAAAGCAGTACAATCTATCACCAACAAACCTTTTTCAGAAACTGCCAGGTTCATCTGCGTTGGTTCACCCACAATAGCAAAATCAACTTTAGGAAGTAAAGGAATCAGCGATTCGATTCCATTCGTTCCGGAAATCTCTTCCTCAGCTGTTGCAGCCATAATGAGATTGAATGAGTTTCCGGCTTTTGAATAAAAGTACCGGAAAGCAGCAATCAGACTTACCAGACAGCCGCCGGCATCGTTACTGCCAAGTCCAAACAACTTTCCGCCTTCTTCGGCAGGCTCAAAAGGATCTCTTGTATATTGGGGATTGGGTTTTACTGTATCGTGATGAGAATTCAGTAAAATAGTTGGCTTGCCGGGATCAAAATTTTCGGTAACCGCCCAAACATTATTCAGGTGGCGCTGATATGGAATTTCATTCGCCTCAAAAAAAGCAGATAAGATATCAGCAGTCTTCTGCTCTTCTCTGGAAAAAGAAGGAGTTGCTATTAAGTCTTTCAGCAGTTTAACTGCATCTTTTACCAGGTTTTGTTGGAAGTCGGTCTGCATATTTTATTTTTACCTCTTTCCGGATTATCTGATTAGTGTTCCGGTTGTCTTATCAGTAAAATGACTATCGAGATCTCCGGCATGCCCGATAATTACCTCTGCAACTCCCGATTCAATCGCAGCAAAGGCATTATCAATTTTCGGAAGAATGCCTGCGAATAATTTATTTTCAGATTTAAGTTTATTATACAAGGCACGGTCTAACAACGGTATGACTGAATTTTCATCATCAATATTCTCCAGTACTCCTTTTTTTTCGAAACAATAGATGAGCCGCACAGCATATTTTTCCGAAAGTGCAACTGCTACCGAAGATGCTATAGTATCTGCGTTGGTGTTCAGCATGTTACCCTGACCATCATGTGTCAAAGGTGCCACCACCGGAATCATTTTATTTTCGATAAACTTCGTCCATTTATCTACAGGTATTTTATCAGGATCTACGTCACCTACCCAACCATAATCTATTGATTTAACCGGACGTTTTGAAGCCGGTATAAGATTCGCATCAGCTCCGGTTACACCTATTGCGGCAGTATCGAGTGCAGTCAGACCAGCTACTATTTGTTTATTAATCAAACCTCCGTAAACCATCGTTACAAGATCCCGCGTAGGTTCATCTGTAATTCTTCTGCCATCGATATACTTTGAAACGATTCCCATTTGATCACCTATACGAGTAGCCAGTTTCCCTCCGCCATGAATCAGAATTCTCCGCTCGGAAAGGTCAGAGAATCTGTTGATGAAAGACTGAAGAAATTCAGGATCGTCTATTACGTTTCCGCCGATTTTGATGATATTCAGAGTTGGTTTCATACTTGTTTTAAAATCTCCGCCAGTACTGCCTGCGCTGCCCATACCCGGTTAGACGCCTGAATAGTCACGAGGCTTGATGGACTGTCAAGAATTTCATCACTCAGTTCCACATTTCTTCTGACAGGCAGACAATGCATTACTTTTGCCTGATTGGTTGCAGTCAGCTTCTTTTGCGTCAGCATCCATTTGGGATCAGTGCAACTCACTTTACCATAATCCCTGTAGCTACTCCAGTTTTTCACATAGATATAGTCGGCATCTTTTAATGCTTCGTCCTGATCATGAGTAGTTGTAGCACCTTGTGTGAATTTTTCATCCAGTTCGTAACCTTCCGGATGAGTGATTACAAAATCTGCTTCTCCCCAGGCACAAATCCATTCGGCAAAAGAATTTGCCACGCATTGCGGGAGAGCCTTCACATGCGGAGCCCACGTCAGCACAACCTTTGGCTTTTTCCGGCCTGAATTGCCGGCCGGCGTTTTTTTTCTCCAATCTTCTGTAATTGTTATTACGTCAGTCAGACTTTGCAGAGGGTGCAATGTGGCGCTTTCCAGACTTACAACGGGTACTCCGGAATATTTTATAAACTGATGTAAATATTGTTCACTGTAATCGTCTTGTTTGCTTTTTAAAGAAGGAAAGGTTCGGATGCACAGTATATCGAAGTAGCTACCCAATACCGGTGCTGCATCTTTAATATGCTCAACCGTTGTTCCGTTCATAACGGCACCTTCTTCAAATTCCAGTCCCCACCCTTCTTTATCCACATTAAAGACGATTGGTTCCATCCCCAGATTTCTTGCAGCCACTTGTGTACTCAGGCGGGTTCGCAAACTAGGATTGAGAAAGAGCAAACCAATTCTTTTTCCAACACCCAGTTCCTTCTCTTTAAAGGGGTTGGCCTTAAATGCAAGAGCATTTTCGACCATAGCGCTGATATCACGCACATCATTAACCGAAATAAATTTGTCCATACAGGCAGATGCTTAGTGTACGCATAACCAATACGTACGATTTTCCAAAATCTATTCAGCAGCCACAGATTCCATAGCTTCTTTCAAAACTTCCAGAAACTCGTCTAACTGCTTTTTGCTTATTGTTAATGCCGGAAGTAAGCGAACTACATTTGGTTTCGCTTCTCCGGTAAACACTTTATACTCGAACAAAAGCCGACTCCGCAGATCCTTGTGTTGTTCAGAAAGATCGAACCCTATCATCAACCCTCTTCCTCTGATATTTTCAATTCCGCTGATCGACTTCAGATTATTCATCAGATGCATGC
>DATCKB010000265.1:0-8419 GCA_036562505.1 Parasegetibacter sp.
GAGCTGAAATATGAAGGACTTGCGAATGAAGATGATGCACCTTTTTATAACTGGAAAATCGGACTCGCCATTCTCGATATCGGAAAAAATCAGTACCAGCATAGTCCGAATAGCCTGAAATTCGCGGGATTTCATGCAGGTGTGGAAGATGAGGTATTACAAAGAAAGTTCGAATCTATTACTGATATAGCAGACCTGAAGGATTCCCTCAGAACCGTTGCAAATATTTCTACTCCCGGTGGAATTTTTGGAATTAGAATGCCCACCCGGATTGTACTGAATATTGATAAACATATTCATCAGCACTTATATGTGCACGCCAGCCTAAGCGCAAATCTGAATTCTGTATTCAATACTGAAAAATTCTCCACGAAAGAATTAGATATGCTGACCATCACACCTCGTTGGGAGAGGGAGCGAATTGGTGTTTTTATGCCCTGGCAGTTAAATTCGCAGGGTCAATTGTGGCCGGGATTAGCAGTAAAGGCTGGTCCGTTTTTTTTCGGACTACATAAAATGTCATGGATCTGGAACAAGAAATCGATGCCAAACGGTGGATTTTACCTGGGAGCGACATTTAAAAAATGGAATAAGCGAAATAAAGACGAATACAGCGACTGCCCGCGGTTTTAACTACTTAATTTAAAAACATGCCGAAGAAAACACTGGTACTAGGAGCGTCAGCAAATCCGGCCCGGTATAGCTATTTAGCTATGCGGCAATTGCAGGCAAACGGGCACGAAGTTGTGGCAATCGGACGTCGCCCGGGAGAGGTAAACGGAATTCTTATCGAAACCGCCCCCCGCAAAATCGATGATATTGATACAGTAACCCTCTATCTGAACCCCGCTAACCAAAAACAATACTATAGTTACATACTAAGCCTGCGCCCAAAACGTTTAATCTTTAATCCGGGAACCGAAAATGAGGAGTTGGCGAGAATGGCCCGGGAACAGGGAATCCGGCCGTTAGAAGCATGTACCCTGGTTTTACTCAGTACCAGACAGTATTGAGTAACGAAAACTAGAATTTCTTTACAGGCATCCATGTAAATATTCTGTTATGTGACAGAGTCGTTTACGTGGATTAGTGCTGTAGGTCCAATATAAAATGAGATATCCTGATGAAACACCTGAAAACACTGGTTCTGGCCATAATTCTCATAGTCGGGTTTAATCCCGGGGCTAGCGCTCAAATAAACGAAGATCCTTCCTGGATTATCAAACCCCGTGAGCATTCAAAAACCCTGTTCAAAACACTGAAACCCCGTATTGAGTTCCGGTCAGATGACATCAACAAAGCTCTTACCGGTCGTGTAGGAGAAAAATCAAAACTTTTTATTTCCCCCGAATTCACATTTGAAGGTGATATTACAGCAAACGTACAAAAGAGTACACGCTTGAAAACAGTGCTTATAAAATCCACTAATTTCAAAGGTGCTCTGCTGACATTATCTCAGGTGATTGAGGATGACGGAAGTATTACATATACCGGTCGTATCATTCACCCTGAGAGTGAAGATGCTTACGTGCTGGTCAACGAGAATGGAAAATATTATTTCGAAAAAACAAATTTAAAAATGCTTATGGTTGAATAATTCCTGAGACACGATTAGTAGCAAGATCGCTGTTTGTTGAAGACCTTCCATTATCCTTATCGATCCAATATTCAGTCCTATTAAGTCCAAACAGATGAAAACCAGATTCGGCGCAATTGCATTTTGCATTGCTCTATGTTTAATTTTCTTCCAATCCTATTCGCAGGTTCCAAAACTGAGCAGTTATCCTTCTGTTGAGCCAACCATCTTTCTTGATTTTGATGGTCATTATGTACATGGCACATCCTGGAACTGGAACGGCCCTATTAACGCAGAACCTTCCGGGTTTTCTCCCGCCGCCATTGAAGAAATTTTTACCCGTGTAGCGGAAGATTTTCGCCCCTTTAATATTAATGTCACAACAGATTCTACCGTATTTTTAAATGCACCTATCCGCAAAAGAGTAAGAGTCATCATTACCCCAACCTATCAATGGTACGGTTCTGCAGGTGGAGTGTCATTCGTTAATTCCTTCAGCGCAGCTGATGATCTCCCAGCATTTGTATTCAGTAGTCTTCTGGGAAACAGTACAAAAAAAGTAGCTGAAGCTGCATCACATGAAGCCGGACATACACTCGGCCTGCAGCATCAGAGTACGTATGATGATAACTGTAATAAAATTGAAGAGTACAATTCGGGTAAGGGTACCGGTGAGATCAGCTGGGCACCTATTATGGGAAATGGTTATAACAGAAATCTGACTACATGGACGGTGGGACCGAACGCTTTTGGTTGCAACCTCATTCAGAACGATATAGATATTATTGCACGGCCAGTTAATGGTGTGAGTTTCCGGGCTGATGATGTTGGAGATGATATCAGTACAGCTACTAAAATCACACTGGGCCCTAATTCCTTCGGAACCAGCGGTATTCTTACGCGACCAGACGACCGTGATGTATTTTACATACAACTGATTCAATCTGCAAGTATAAAGCTCGACGCCCACCCCTTCAGCGTTGCCGAAGGCAACGCGGGTGCCAATCTTGATATCAAAATGAGTCTCATTGATCAGAACGGAGATACTCTTGCCAGCTATAATCCGGGAGATCGCCTGAGTGCACATATTGATACCTTCCTGAATGCAGGAACATATTACATCGCAATTGACGGTGTGGGGAATACTTATTTGTCAGATACCTCCAGCATCGGATTCTTTTCCGTGAGCGGCAGCTATACCATCAATGGAATACTTCCCGTGTATAAAGTAGAACTCAGAGGAAATGTAAAAGATGAAAACCATTGGTTTACCTGGAGAATCGATACTGATGAGCCGGTCAGAAAAACCGAGCTCGAAATGTCGGTTGATGGCAAAAATTTCCGCTCGATCGCTGATCTTCCTGAAGATATCGATTCCTGGACGTATACTCCCGTTTATACAGGCGGACTTACCTACCGGCTCAAACTTACCAGCGCGCTAAACGGAAAAGTATATTATTCCAACTCACTTGTGCTGGAAAACAAAGGCTACGGAAAACCCGTACAAATTTTAAACACCGTGTTTACCGATGTGCTGAAACTGAGCAGCAGAGGTAATTTCCCCTTTGCAATTCTGGACGCCACAGGAAAAAATATTCTTCAGGGAACATTAAAATCCGGCGATAACCTTATTCAGGTTCCTGCGGTGAACAAGGGTGTTTATTTCCTGCGTATTCAGGACGGCATGAGTTCCAAAACTGAAAAAATAATCAAACAATAAGATAGGAGCTGACTTCCCATCAATATTTTTTGTTATATTGGGGAAACAGTTTTCTATGTTATGGCGAAGATTTAACGGCGACCCGCTCGGACTTCCCATCAAAGATGCAGTAGAACAAGCAATCAAACGCGAAACCGAGCAAGGCTATCATCTGAAAGTTTGTATCGGTACAGACTCTCAGGTAAAAGGGGAAGAAACGGAATTTGCTACCGTGATAGTTTTTCTTCGTGAAGGTCACGGAGGCTTTATGTTTATTCATAATGAAAAAACCAGAATCGGTTATTCTATCAAAGAAAGAATGCTGGTGGAAGTTGCAAAGTCTATCGAAATCGCTTATGAACTATGCGACCTCTTCACAAAGTATGATGTAGATATGGAGGTTCATGCCGACATTAACACCAATCCACAGTTCAAAAGCAATGAGGCCTTGCGGGAAGCTATGGGGTATATTCTCGGAATGGGATTCGCTTTCAAAGCCAAACCCGAAGCATTTGCCAGCAGCAGCTGCGCCAATAAAGCAGTGAACTGAAACCAACCGGATTTTTTCTTCCGATTCCCCCGGGTGAAAAGACCTTCGCTTTGAATGCTTTATCTTGCAGAACTATGCAGATAAAAAAAGCTGAATACCTTATTAGCAGTCCTTCGCTCGGGCAGTGTCCGACTGCCGACAGACCCGAATTTGCTTTCATCGGCAGAAGCAATGTGGGAAAATCATCGCTTATTAATCTGCTATGTAATCGCGAAAAGCTCGCCAAAACCAGTGCAACACCGGGAAAAACCCAACTAATTAATCATTTTGAAATCGTAAGCGCTTCCGCCGGAAACGCGAAGGAAAAAAAATGGTATCTCGTTGATCTGCCGGGATATGGTTTTGCAAAAGTTTCTCAGAACCAGAGAAAAAGCTGGACCAAAATGATTGAAGAATATCTGAGGAAAAGAGAAAACCTGGTGAACGTATTTGTATTAATCGACAGCCGTCTGCCTCCGCAAAAGATAGATATTCAATTTATCAATCAGCTGGGTGAGTGGGAAGTGCCCTTCTCATTGGTATTTACCAAATCGGATAAAAACACGCAAAAAGACACAGCAAAGAATATTAAATATTTCATGTTTGAATTGTTAAAGACATGGGAGTCTGCACCACCATACTTCGTCACTTCAACCGTAAAAAAAACCGGCCGGAAAGAAATACTTGCACATATTGAGGAACTGATTGAAACGATGGGAAAATGAACAGGAAACCTCGCGGAAAAATAAATATCTGATTTACCTTCGCGCCATGTCTAATCCTCTTCCGCACGATAAGATAGTTCCATTCAAGTCTTCTGATCAGCAAAAAAAAGATCAGGTAGCTGAAATGTTTGATAAGATTGCTCACCGCTATGATTTTCTGAACCATTTTTTATCTATAGGAATCGATAAAAGCTGGAGGAAAAAAGCGCTGAAAAAACTTAAACCTTATCAGCCAAATAAGATTCTGGATGTAGCTACCGGAACAGGAGATTTCGCGATTCTTGCCTATAAATTGTTAAAACCTGAACTTATACGCGGGATTGATATATCGGAAGGTATGCTGGAGATTGGTCGTAAGAAACTGATTTCCAAAGGTTTAGATAAGTTTATTCAACTTGAGAAGGGAGACAGCGAGACAATAAACTACCCCGAGGCCTCGTTTGATGCAGTGACGGTTGCTTTTGGAGTTCGGAATTTTCAGAACCTGGAAAAAGGTTTGACGGAAATGTTGAGGGTTTTAAAACCCGGCGGAACATTGGTTGTGTTAGAGTTTTCCAAACCGGTGAAAGGTGGGTTTAGGTATTTATACAACTTCTATATGGGCTATATAGCCCCACAGCTTGGCAAAATATTTTCAAAAAATAAAGATGCCTACCGCTATCTCAATGATTCTGTGCAGGCATTCCCCGAAGGCAAAGAGTTCATAAACATTTTAAACAAATCGGGTTACAGCGACACATCGCATGAGCCACTTAGTTTAGGAATATGTACAATTTATATTGGAAGAAAATCTTTTTTGCCCTCGGATTCATCACAATCGGCCTCTCCGGTTTCAGTCAGCACCGGGAAATAAACCTGGCCGACCATGATAATAAACCGTATTATTTCGGAATAAGTCTTGCGTATAATACAAACCGCTTCCATTTTGATCAACACCCCCGGTTTCTTCAATATGATTCCGTAATGGTTGCGGAACCTCTGAATTCCGGAGGATTCGGACTGGGGCTGTCAGCTACACTTCCGCTGACGAAAAGATTTGAAGCAAGAACCAACCCGCAATTACTTTTTACAGAAAGAGCAATTCAGTATTTTCTCACCTATCCTGATGGAACAAAAGATGAACTTCCACTGACTACCAGAAGCGTACAATCTGTCACCGTATCCTTCCCGTTTCAGATGAAGTTCAATTCAGACCGTATCGGAAATTTTCGGGTATACATGCTAGGTGGAGTAAAAGCAGACTATGACCTCGCATCCAATGCCCGGGCCCGGCAAGCAGAAGATCTGCTAAAAGTGAAAAAAACGGATTTTGGAATCGAGGCCGGTATTGGCTTTAATTTTTATTTCCAGCATTTCATTCTTTCCCCTGAACTAAAAATCAGCAACGGCATAGGAAATATCCATAGTCGTGATGAATCGCTGAAATATTCAAACGTAATTGAGCAGATGCGTTCAAGGATGGTAATGTTTACGCTTCATATTGAAGGATAAACTAAGTCTAACGTAACGACGCAATCTGATTATTATCAGTACCTGCAAACCGATCAGAAATCAAATACTCGTTTCGCCATATTCAATCTGATACCACCACTTACCACCGTTGACTGTAAAGGCAGGGGTCCGGCGGCTGCAGCATTCGTTTTTCGATAGTTAACACTAAATTCAAAAAACAGATTCTCCTTTATTTCATACGACGCGTCGAAGGAAAGATTCAAAAGTTTGCCGGTAACAGCGTTTCCGAAATTGTTTCCGTACTGCAATTCCCTCGTAGTATAAGGAAGAAAAATATTATTTCCGAAATTCTTACCTGCCGTATCCACTCCGTGGTTTGCATATATGAGACGCGCATTCAGATATAACTTGTTTAGTGGCTGATAACGCAGCAGTCCGACTAGCTCACGGAAATTCGCTCCAAGCGGATGAGCCAGCGGCTGATTATAATGAGTATAGTTAGCTACGGAATCCCGGAATGTATATGTAAACGGGCGAACCATATTTATCTCTCCCTGCAGATCCAGATTGCCGATGCCGAATGCATTTACATACTTAGCACCGAGTTGCAATCCCCATTTATTAGCCCACCATCCTTTGCCACTACGGATTTCAGAAAGTTTAAATTCATCCAGTAATATCTGACTATAGAGTTGAAACCGCCCGGCTATATTCGCTTTTAAGTCGATGCCGGCAATAGCGTTATCCGGACTACCATTCTGTTGTTCAATCGACCGGAGGAAAATTATGGGATTCAGATAGGTGAAATCAAAATGATCTTTCCTTCCGAATACTACTGCCTCAAATAATCCCACATTCAACCATTTTGTTACATTAATACTCAGGTGATGCATGGAAGCATATTTCTTTGGCAACAGATCATCATTTCCTCCTCGCATAAATCCGGGAGTCAACTCCATAAAGAGATTCTGATAGTTCAGTTTCCACACTTTTGTATTCAGCTTCAGGAACAAATTACTGTTTGCAACATCACTGAGAAACAAACTCCGGTAACCGCTACCGAGAAAATTTCTGTCGTATCCAAACTGGATATCAATGTATTTCGCTGCGTTAAAAGTTATATACCCACGTGCATCAAAATAATCTACCCCCGAGCCTTTGAACCACTTATAAAAACCTGCACCCGGTACTGCATGGTGGTCATCAATTTTTTGTTTCACATAATTAGGAGTGCGTTCCTGATTTTCTGTCAGATACGTGAAAAATCCAACCTTCTTCCCTATCAGACCTCTCACCACCAGTCCTCTTGAGTTCAGAAACAACGTTTCATCATTCTCCGTTTCCTTCGCTACTTTAACCTGCAAAACAGGATTCACAGAAAGAAAAAAATCATTCGATTTCACCTGAATAAAATCAGAAGGTGTTTTATAAAAGGTATTCCACCACGATTTTCGGCTATCGAATGGCTCATATTCTTCCGGCAGCCATTCCTGATTGTTCATTAAAGCTCTCTGCCTGTTATTTTGATCTACTGCAGTTAGTTTTTCCGACCCTGAACTATCCGGCCTAAGCAGTTCATTAACCCACGCTTTACGCGAAAAAGGACGAATCCCGGAAAAATTTAGTGTTGAATTTTTCTGCTGCAGAATTTCCAGCCTTTCCAATAAAATCTGATCCTTGGAATTCGGATAGAAATAAGTGGTTTGTGCCAGTGCAGGTACGGTAGCAATAAAAAATGCAATGCTAAGTGCGGTTTTAATAAATTGCATAGATATTCGGTTGAACAGCCCAAAAATATTATATTTCAGGTCAATATGTCAAATTATATCATTAAGAACATACAGATAGTCAACGAAGGTCAGATTAAAACCGGCGATGTACTTATACGTGATGGGAAAATAGAAAAAATCAACTCGCAGATAAGTGTATCTGAACGTATTACCGAAATTAACGGCGAAGGAAAATATTTATTACCGGGCGCTATTGATGATCAGGTGCATTTCAGGGAACCCGGACTAACACATAAAGCTGATATATATTCAGAAGCAAAAGCTGCTGTAGCCGGTGGCGTGACCAGTTTCATGGAAATGCCCAATACCATTCCGAACACGCTCACCCTTGATTTACTTGAAGAAAAGTACGCCATTGCAGCTAATAGTTCCCTGGCGAATTATTCCTTTTTTATGGGAGCCGCAAATGATAACGCTGATGAAGTACTAAAAGTTAATGACCGGAGAAAGGATATCTGCGGTGTAAAAATTTTCATGGGTTCGAGCACAGGCAACATGCTGGTTGATAATTATCTGACCCTGAATAAAATTTTCAGCGAATCCGAATTACTGATCGCTACGCATTGTGAAGATGAAAAAATTATCAAAGACAACTATCAACGTCTGAAATCAGAAAAAACCGACCTCGACCCCGCCGATCACCCGGTC
>DATCKB010000267.1:0-5013 GCA_036562505.1 Parasegetibacter sp.
GTCTGAACGAAGACTGGATGATGGATAAGATGCTGAATACGTTTGCATTTGGCGGTGCTAATCTGGAGAATGTTTATTTCGACGAAGAAAACCGCCGTCATCTGAATACCATTCGCCAGTCATATGCAGATCTGGCCAACCATCTGGCAGACCTTGGCCGCAAGGAAGATGCGAACCGCGTACTGGTTCACTGTGATACCATGATGCGCGAAGAAAACATGCCTTATGCAATGCCAAGCACTGCGAGGGGTATACCACATAACTATGTTTCTCTGCATTTCCTGCAGGCTGCATTAAAAGCGGGTAACACAGAACTGGGCGATAAAATTTCAGCTGCCCTGAAGAAAGACCTGAATCAGCAGGCTGAATATTATCAGTCGTTGAACGACGTACGTCAGTCTTCAATGAGATATGAAATCGGTATCTGTTATGAACTGCTCAAAATGGTTGAAGATACCGAGAAAAAGTATCGGATGCCTGCCGATTCTTCGGCACTTGAAACCGAAATGAAGATCGATAATACGGAGGCGAATTAAAAGGTAAAAAGTCTACCTTAAAAGATTCCGGTTTAGGATACCTCTCAACCAACGGGAGAATAAATTAGAAAGAGGCTGCTCATTACCGGGGCAGCCTCTTTCAATTGTGTTTATTTCTGTTGCGACTTTTGACTTGCGTTTTAGAACATTTTCCGCTTTTTATCGTAAATTCAGCAAAATAGCCGGCCATGAGAGGTATTGTGTTTTCTGCATTTGAACAGTCGGGCGAGCATCAGCATCCCTTTGATAAATTGTTCGAATATTTTATGGAGTTGCTTCAGTATACCAATGGAGATGTTGCGGAAGCATTGCATTGGCTGAATCAACTTGATCAACAGTATCAGATCACCACCAACGAATACGGAATAGGTGATTTTATAGACGATCTTGAACAACGCGGGTTTATAAAAAGTGACCCCAAATCCGGCACTGCCATCATTACTGCAAAAACCGAGCAAACAATCCGCAAAAGGTCGCTTGAAGAAATTTTCGGAAAACTGAAAAAAGCCGGAAAAGGTGACCATCACACCTTCAAACCGGGAAATGGAGACGAACTTAATCCGGAAACCCGGACCTACCAGTTCGGCGACAGACTGGAACAGATTGATTTCGCATCTTCTATCAGAAATGCCCAGATCAACCATGGAATAGACAGTTTTCATATGCAGGAAGATGATCTGATGATCCGCGAGACCGATTTTAAATCGCAGACTTCCACTGTTTTGCTCATAGATATTTCTCATTCCATGATCTTATACGGAGAAGACAGGATTACCCCCGCAAAGAAAGTGGCTATGGCACTAAGTGAATTGATCACGACCCGCTATCCGAAAGATACGCTTGATATTGTGGTATTCGGAAATGACGCATGGACCGTTGAAGTGAAGGATCTCCCCTATTTACAGGTTGGTCCTTATCATACTAATACCGTAGCCGGACTTGAACTGGCGATGGATATACTCAGAAGAAGAAAAAATCCAAATAAGCAGATTTTTATCATTACTGATGGTAAACCTACCTGTTTGAAAGAAGGTAACAGGTACTATAAGAACAGTTTCGGATTAGACAGAAAAATCACCAACCGCTGTATTAATCTGGCGGCCCAATGTAAGAAACTGAAAATCCCTATTACCACATTTATGATTGCCTCAGACCCGTTTCTGCAGAAATTTGTTGAAGAATTTACAGAAACCAATAACGGAAAAGCTTTCTTTGCCTCACTGGATAAGTTGGGTGCCTTTATTTTCAGGGATTTCGAAAGTGGAAAAAGAAAAACAGTATATTGAATATCCGTTTTCGTTTCATACCATCAAAACTGCTGTATCAGAATACGGGTAACACTGGTCCGAGTTAATCTTGATTTAAAAATATTATTGATAAGAATGAATATCAGTCAAATCACCACGCTGGGAGAACTCAGAGCATCAGGATATAAGACTAAATCTATCAAAGACGAGATCAGGCAGAACCTTATACTCAAATTACGAAACAAGGAAACTACGTTTCCGGGCACACTCGGATATGAAGAAACAGTTATTCCTGATACAGAAAGGGCATTGTTAAGTCGGCATAACATTCTGTTTCTGGGCTTACGCGGACAGGCAAAAACGAGGATGGCAAGGCAAATGGTAGAACTGCTTGATGAGTATATTCCCGTAGTTGCAGGAAGTGAAATCAACGACGATCCGTTTAATCCCATTTCGCTTTATTCTAAAGAGCTGATTGCAGAAAAAGGAGATAAAACACCTATTGAATGGCTGCATCGTTCTGAAAGATATGGTGAGAAACTGGCTACTCCCGACGTGAGTGTGGCAGACCTGATCGGAGATATCGACCCCATCAAAGCGGCAAATCTCCGCTTAAGCTTTGCTGATGAAAGAGTGATTCATTATGGTATAATACCCAGAAGCAACCGTGGGATATTCGTAATCAATGAACTTCCTGACCTCCAGGCAAGAATTCAGGTTGCCCTCTTTAATATTCTGCAGGAAGGAGATATTCAGATCCGCGGCTTTAAACTCCGTATGCCGCTTGATATTCTGTTTGTTTTTACGGCTAACCCGGAAGACTATACGAACAGAGGCACTATTGTTACACCTCTGAAAGACCGTATTGAAAGCCAGATACTTACCCACTACCCTAAAACTATCGAAACTGCTTTAGCGATCACAGAACAGGAAGCTGCAATACTTCCCGAACAAGTGGAAAAAATTAAGGTCAGCGATATCATTAAACGGTTGATTGAACAGGTAGCCTTCGAAGCCCGTAACAGTGAATATGTGGATAAGAAAAGCGGGGTTTCGGCACGATTAACCATCGCCGCATACGAAAATGCTGTAAGTGCTGCTGAACGACGAGCGATCATCAATAACGAACCGTCCACACAGGTATGGATAAGCGATTTAGTGGGAATCATTCCTGCCGTAACAGGAAAAATTGAACTGGTATATGAAGGTGAACAGGAAGGCCCTCTGCAGGTTGCGCACAACCTTCTTGAAAAAGCGACGCGCACTCAGTTCGGCCACTATTTTCCTGATCCTGAAGCTCTGAAAAAAAGAAGAAGATCTGCAAGTCAGGCAAAAGAGGAAGTAAATCCTTTCCGCTCTGTTATACGCTGGTTCGATGCAGGAAATAAAATAGAATTCGATCTGTACCAGAAAGACGAAGACAAAAAAGTACAGCTCTATCAGATAGACGGGCTGAATGCTTTTGTAAAAAAATATTTTCCTAAAGCTAACGATCAGGAACAACTGCTTTTGATGGAGTTTGTGTTACACGGACTCGCAGCACATTCGCTCATCAGCAAGAAATGGGTTCAGGGAGTAATAGAATTTAAAGACCTGATCGGCTCGATGATGAATCTGGGATTTACGGATGAAGATTCGGATGATGACGAATAGGATAATCAGTCAACAAACCCTGTAGCTATACCTGCAGCTATAATTATCTAAGTTTTGATGCCCGGCAGTTTTCCTCCGAAGGCTGCGTCAATTGCAGGTAGCAGGTAACAGTGAACTATTGGTATTATTATACGGTTATTGCCGGAACAATATTAACCTCTGGCTCCAGCATCACACCAAACTTTTCATAAACCGACTGCTGAATTTTTTTACTAAGCGAGTATATTTCTAACCCTGATGCCTGACCGTAATTCACCAACACCAAAGCCTGCCGCGCATGGCATCCTGCATCACCGCTGCGGAACCCTTTCCATCCGCATTGTTCAATCATCCACCCGGCAGCAAGTTTTACCCTGTCATCTGCCTGCGGATACCCGGGTATTTCGGGAAACAAAGTTCTTAATCGTTCAAATTCAGCCGGTTCAACCGTCGGATTCTTAAAGAAACTTCCGGCATTTCCGGTTTTTGCAGGATCGGGAAGTTTGGAGCTTCGGATATTAATTACTGCCTGACTAATTGCTTTCAGCGATAGTTGCTTTACACCCATATTATTCAGTTCCTGTTCAATAGCTCCGTAACTGATATTAAAAACAGGTTGCTTCCGGAGTTTCAATGTTACATCCAGTATAACAAATTGTCCTTTATATTTTCTTTTGAAAACACTTTCACGATATCCGAACTCGCATTCATTCAGGTTAAACTTAACCTGCTTTTTCTCATAAATATGCAATGCATTTAACTCATGAAAAACATCTTTGATCTCCACACCATAAGCGCCGATATTCTGCATGGGACCGGCCCCTACTTTTCCGGGAATCAATGAAAGGTTCTCAATTCCACCCCATCCGTTCTCAATGGCAAACAACACCAGTTCATGCCAGGTAACGCCCGCTCCCGACTTTACATACACAAATTCATCATCTTCCTTCACTACGTTAATTCCTTCTATATTATTTTTTATCACCCATCCCGGGACATCACTAACCAACAAAATATTACTACCGCCTCCTAAAATCAGCGGCGCTGCAGCGGATCCCGAAGCTGAATTGGAACTGAATACAGAACCAGAGGAAGAAGTGGCTACGGATTTTCTCGTCGTCAGTAAAACTTCTAACACCTCAATCAAATCTTCCACACTATTAAACTCGGCATAATATTCAGCCACAGCATCAATACCAAATGTGTTGAGTGTTCTGAGACTAATGTTCTTTCTGATATTCATTCTTCAAAAATACCGGTTATAAATGGTCTATAGAGCATCCACATCGGGAATTACCTGAACGGAACGGAATCGTTTATCCTGATGCAGCACAGCAATTTGTTGCAGAATAAGATGTTTAGCATGACTGATCAGATTTTTATCTTTCGGTAGTTTAAGAGTCAATTCCATTAAAAACTTATTCCTCACACGGTTTACAGGAGGTTCTGCCGGACCTACGATATATTTTCCCAGCTGATTTTTAATCAGAGCATGCAGCATATCAGCGGCAGCCTGTACAACTGATCTTTCCTTGTGTTTGAAAGTCAGAACGATTACACGTGAAAAGGGAGGATAAAAAAACTGCCTGCGGTTATAT
>DATCKB010000270.1:0-2716 GCA_036562505.1 Parasegetibacter sp.
ATCAGGGACCGAGAAGAAGACCGGGTAATGACAGGAGAAATCCTAATCCCCCGTCGGGTAATTCCTGAACAGAATACAAAAATCAGAAACAGGATTAACAAATTCTGTCAGATAAAAAAGAGGTTGTATCACTGAAAAGATACAACCTCTTGCTTTTGGCTTTAGGGAACTTGTTATATTATGTTCATTCCGGAAGAGGCAATTCTCCCGTTAATGATTAGTTCGCTTTTGGTGCAATAATCAGATCTCCGATCAGTGAAGACGTTTCCCATGGAATTTGCTTCTTACCTGATTTCTGCATCACACTAGCACGAACTTGCTTGAATACGTCTTCGATTCTCAAACCGGGCATCTGAATATACTTCAGCAGTTCTCCTGTGTAAAGTCCGTTTGATCCTGTACCATCTGACGCTGTAGAGTTAGGTGCACAAGCGTAAGCGATGATTGAACCTACGGGAGCGCTCATAGCAGCAAGTCCCGGATTACTGTCATCGCGCGATACACCCCTTTCAAACGGGTTGTTGCGGCAGGCATCAAGGATGATAATATTTGCCTTTGTGCCGGCAAGTTCCATTTTGCTAAGTACGTAATCTGCGTTTACACACACGAAACGAATATCATCTTTTGAAGTAATTCTGGCATCTGCGGGGATAAGATAGTTAATACCATCAACCTGCATACCGTGGCCAGCATAGAACAACAACCCAACACTATACTGATTCAATCTTGCACCAAATTCCTGAATGGCACGGTTAATCTGATCCCTGGTTCCGTCGTTCAGCTCAATTACGTCAAAACCAAGTTTTTTCAGAGTAGCTGCCATCGCTTTGGAATCGTTAACCGGGTTTTTCAATTTACTAACCCCGTTAGTATAATTGGAAATACCCATTACCAGCGCAAGCTTTTTCTCTTTCGAAGTAGTAACAGAACCTGAACTGAAATTGGAGTTCGTGTTGTTATTCGTGTTTACGTTATTATTATTATTAACGTTATTATTGTTGTTTGAGTTGGTGTTATTGTAGGTATTGTTATTATATGCTACATTGTTGTTCGTAGCATAAAAGTCAGAAGGCATGGTTTTACCCACATAGAGGCCATCTTTAAAATACCCTTCGTCCATCAAACCATCGGCATAGAAAAACGTTCCTTTACCATGAAGAGCCTGGTTCTTGAACTCTCCGACATATTTACCTCCTTCCGTGTAATAGTAATAGCCGTATCCGGTTCTCTTGTTTTCCTTCCAGTCTCCGTAATAGTAATCTCCGCTGTCAAAGAAATAAGTACCTTTTCCTTCTCTTAATCCATTCTTAAAATAACCGCTGTAAAATCCATTGGTGTACATATATACACCATTTCCGTTGTTACAGTCGCCGCTGATACAGCCGTGCTTGGATCCGGAAGCGGTGGTATACTGATCTTTAGACTTAATCAGTTTATCTTCTCCCCAATGGCCGATATTCTTTCTTCCATCGGGATAATAATTCATACCCCAGTTATTACGTTTGCCAGCCTTGAAGAATCCGATATATTTTTCACCATTTGACCAATAGTAAACTCCGAATCCTTCGAGGCGTCCGTCTACAAACTCGCCTATATATTTAGCTCCCGACTTGTAGTAGTAGGCACCATAACCGTTGAGTTTATTGTTTTTGAAGTGCCCGAAGTAGCGGTCACCGTTAGAAAAGGCATACATCCCGTAACCATTTGCACAGTCGCCATTGAGACAACCTGTTGCATCAGCGCCTTTTCCGTAGTAAGAAATTTTACCCTGGTATTTCCCGTCTTCCCACAGGCCTGACTGAATCTCACCATCGGCAAATTTATAAGTTCCTTCACCGTGGTACTGACCGTCCTTGAACTCTCCGACATATATATCACCGTTTGCGTGATAATATACACCGTAGCCTTCAATTTTATCATTTCGGTTCTCACCGATATGAGTGGCCCCGGACGTCCACTTATAAACACCAAACCCGTTTCTCAGGTTGTTCAGGTGTTCACCCGAGTAGGTGTCGCCGTTAGAATAACGGTACGTGCCGTAACCGTTGTTACAATCGCCGCTTATGCATCCCTGTGAGACGGCTGAAAAATGCAGCACTAATCCTGTGATAACAGTAATTAGGGTTTTAAGTGTGAAAGTCTTCATAACTTAATAATTGTATGACTAAAATACGAAAGGGGTTAAACTGCTGAAATACCGGCAACGCGGTATTTTTTTATAAAAGGTAAATGTAATACGTTTAATTCAATTGGTCAATGCCTGGTACACTAATTCATGAATTCTTCCTCTGACGTTCATTTGAATCATTTTTCTGTTCGTGCCGTCGGGATGAACACGGTTCGACAGAAAGATGAAAATCAGTTGCTTCGCCGGGTCTACCCACACACAGGTTCCGGTAAAACCCGTATGCCCATAGGTGAACGGTGAAGCAGATAACGTCGGATAAGGATCTTTTCGTATATTATTATCTTTTTCCGGCTTATCAAATCCTAATCCCCGCCGGCTGTTTCTGCTGCCATAAGAAGTAAAAAGATCAATAGTTTCCTTATTAAGGTATCTCCGCCCCTTCATTTCACCCCCGTTCAGTAACATCTGGTAAAGTTTTGCGAGATCCGCAGCATTTGAAAACAGTCCGGCATGGCCCGCAATTCCGCCCAGCATCGCTGCCGCCGGATCGTGCACGTCGCCTCTGATCAGCTGCATGCGAAAATGCGG
>DATCKB010000271.1:0-1785 GCA_036562505.1 Parasegetibacter sp.
GATAGTATACGGCCGAAATGTATTTGCCTTTGGATACAACAGCCTTGTAATTGCCGACAGGAAGAGAGATTCTGAAGAGTCCCTGTGAATCTGAAGTTGCACTGCCTGTTATCTGATAGTCTTTCCCTGTTTCCCTGTAAAAACTGATATCGGCCCCTGAGATTTCAGCATGTGTAACAGCGTCTCTTATTCGCCCTTCAAGAACTCCCCGGGCATCGGCTTTGATAACACGTACACTGCAAGTGTCCTTAATGCTGCCGTCGGCCGTTGAAGCTGTGATGATGGCTGTTCCTTCATTGATTCCTATAACCAGGCCGTTTTTGTCAACCGCCGCCACATGTATATCGCTGCTGTACCAGATGATGTCTTTATCTGATATATCTGAAGGAACAATCGTTGCCTTGAGCCGGGCTGTTTCTGATACCTTCAGCGTCAGTTCGTTTCTGTCAAGCTGTATGCTTGCATCATCAACGATAGCAACAGCAGGATCATTACCCCAGACGAGTTTTCCCTTTATGAAGCCTGGAACTTTAACCTGGGGCACATAGGTCTTGGCTGAGCTGTTGAAAGAATAGTCGTTTTCCTGATTGAAATTGCTCCAGTCCTCTTTGGCGATGCGGATATGCACTTCTACGCTCTCACCTGGCTGCAGCATGATTTTTTCATTTTTGAAACCGACTTCAAAGCAGGTGTCGATATTATAGGCATTTGATTTTATGGTGCTGAATTTTCCTGTTACGATGCTTGTATTTCCCTTGCTGCACCAGTCGCACCAAAATTGTTGCTTCTTGTTGCCGTCAACAGTATAGTAATATCTGGCGCTGATATCGGACAATGGGAGCGGTGCATTTCCCGTATTGGTTATCTTAAACCACGGGAAAAGGGTATTGATAGTTTTAGCCGTGTTTCCGTTATACACTTCTACCATGATGGAAGGTTTATTGTCTGTTTTCGCAGCCGACACTGCTGCAGGGGATATCCCGCTGAAAATGATGCACAGGATAAGCGTGATGATAATGCCTGAGAATAGTTTGGACCGCAGTTTCATAAAAACCTCCCAATCCTTCCTCTTCAATTCAGTAATTAATTACATTATATTACAATCTTAAGCAAAGTATACCAGATACAAACTGTTAATATCAACCTGAATTCGCATTTAAACTCTGCCAATCCTGAGTCGTTATCTTGATGCTATAACAAGATAAAAGCTTTTTAAGCTGTTTTCAGTAGGATGTACTAATATGCCTTGCTTATCTGGTCGCAAACTTAAGGCAACAAAATGCTGCCGAACCGCGTCCAGTCCTGCAATTAATGAAAGGTTTCAAAATGTGATGATAGCTGAAGATAACCGGATCATTGGGATATAGGACACTTTGCAAAGGTGGTATGATTGTTTATGATGTAAATTGCAGAAAAAAGCAATCCTGCCAGGATTCGTGAATACAGGCCGCTGTTATTTGCTTCATGGGGATGCCATCAGGAGGCATTTCGCTTGAAAGGAGACCGGAAAAGGTGAAATAGATAACCCGACATGATGTGTCCTGTATGGAAAACCAGGCAATTCTCGCTTTATGTCGTGGCGCAACCGCTGATGAGTTGCTATTCTTCTGATAGAGGGAGGATTTTCATGGATCAAAGGAAAATAGGTTCCTTCTTGAAAGAACTTCGAAAGGAAAGGGGATTGACGCAGGATCATCAGCACTGAATTTCTTTTCTTTATTATCCGCCCGCAAAAATTTTCCTGTTCCCTGAATCGCATACCATATCTGCTCCGAAGCATCATGC
>DATCKB010000272.1:0-3125 GCA_036562505.1 Parasegetibacter sp.
ATCCAATAACAAGTGGGCAAAACTCTGGTCAACCGGCATAGGATGGAACCTTCATTACGAAGAATTCCTGCGGAATTCGAATACTATCAATATGCTTCGTCTGCGGGCATCTACAGGTTTCACCGGAAGCCAGAACTACAATCCTAACCAGAGTCTGATGATGTTCGACTATATCCGCGACGATTATTATTTCAGAAACAATGCCGGTGCAGTACTGATGTCGCTGGGCAATGCAGATCTGAAATGGCAGCGGGTAAGAAAAAATAATATCGGGGCAGATATCCAGATGTTCCGGAAACGGTTGAATGCTACTGTTGATTTCTATGTAGAAGATTCCAAGGATGCGTTGACACAGGTGACTATTCCACCTTCACTCGGGTTTACTTCATATACTGAAAACCTTGGCCAGATCAGAAACAAGGGGTATGAGGTAAAACTTAATCTCAACATAATTTCAAAACCTTCTTCAAGAATACTCTGGTCACTGATAGGAAGCGCATCACATAATAAAAACACTTTACTGAAAATATCAAATTCACTGACCGCATGGAATAAAGAGCAGGATGCTATAAACACCAGTAAGCCTAAAATTCGTTTTATGGAGGGACAGGATATGAAAGCTATCTGGGCAGTGCAGTCGCTCGGAATTGACCCGGGAACCGGGCAGGAAATCTTTCTGACTGCCGACGGGAAATACAGCAACACTTGGAATGCAAACGACCAGATTGTTGCCGGCACATCCACTCCGGATCTCTTCGGCAATTTCGGTACAAACTTTATGTATAAGCAATGGCAACTCAACCTTTATCTCCTTTACAGTTTAGGTAGCCAGGCTTATAACAATACTCTGGTAGATCGGGTAGAAAATGCCAGTCCGCTTTTTAACGTCGACAGGCGTGCTCTGGAACAAAGATGGAAACAACCTGGTGATATTTCAAACTTCAAGAATATAGCGAATACAACAGTAACCAAACCAACTACAAGGTTTGTTCAGGAGAATGATTACCTCCGGTTGAATTCCTTTAACCTTTCATACGAATTCGATAAAGCACAACTGACAAAAACCCGGTTACAGCGTTTGAAATGCACGTTCTATATGAACGATGTATTTACACTGTCAACGATTAAACAGGAAAGAGGCTTGAGCTATCCGTTTGCAAGAACCTTTACCCTGACTATTCAGGCCGGATTTTAAAATCACAAAATATGCGAATCATGAACAACAATATATTTCGAATTCCGATTTTTCTCGGTTTGGTTACCCTATTTCTTTCCGGGTGTTCCAAATGGTTAGATGTATCACCTAAGTCGACCCTGAAAGAAGAAGAATTGCTTAGCACACAGGATGGGTTTATCGACGTACTGAACGGTGTGTACATTCGAATTACTGAAGATCGTCTTTATGGTCAGGAACTGGGCTATGGGTTTATCGACGTACTGGCACAGTACTACGATAATATTCCGTCTACACCTAGCCATCAGTACAATCAGGCATCTAAGTACAATTATGAAAACGCCTCCGTTAAGAATATTATCGATAATATCTGGACCGGCATGTACCGTGCTATAACCAATTGCAACGTGATTGTGGAAAGAATTGACGATAAGCAGGATGTGTTTACCGGAAACAATTACAAGCGGGTTAAGGGTGAAGCATTGGCATTACGCGCCTTTATGCATTTTGACCTCTTACGATTATTTGCACCTGCTTATTCTACGACTACCAGGGATCAAAAGGGAATTCCTTATGTAAATAAGATTTCGAAAACGGCTATTCCCTTTTCGACTATTGATCAGGTTTGTCAGATGATTGAAGCTGATCTTCTCGCAGCCCGTAATCTGTTGCATGATTTTGACATTATGGGGCCGGTTGATGAAAGTCAGGACGCGTCGCTGGTATATACGGTTTCGAACAGAAAGGTTTGGATAAATTATTATGCAGCTACTGCACTCCTCGCCAGACTGGAGCTTTTCCGCAACAACAAAACAAAGGCAATGCAGTATGTTGATGAATTAACCACCGACCATGCCCGTCTTAAAATCAAATGGGCTCAGGCTACGCAGTTTTATTACTATTATAATGCCAACGAAAAAATATTCGGAGTATTCATGGATGTTGGTACAGATATGAAAGCCAAGGTAACCGAAAGATTTGATCCGGAATCAGCTATTAACAATCTAATACTGAAAGTAAGTCTTGCCAGGACCATGGAAGTTTACGAAACTTCATCCGGTGGTGCCTCGGATTATCGTTATCTCGAGTGGAACAGCAAAACAGCAGACAACTATCTCACCAAGTTCAGTACGCTTCCTGGCATTCCCCTGCTCAAAATCGGAGAGGTTTATCTGATCGCAGCAGAATGTCTGATGGATACTGATCCGACAAGAGCCCTTGATTATCTGAACGAACTCAGAAACAACCGCGGACTTGTATCATTGTCAGCCGGTGTCGACCTGAATGATGAAATCACTAAGGAATACAGAAAAGAATTTCTGGGTGAAGGACAGCTCTTCTTTTATTATAAGCGCAGAGGATTTCAATTCATTCCTGGCTGGGGTACGCAAATGACCGACGACCAGTACGTGCTGCCAATTCCCGATGCAGAACTGGAATTCAATAACTAAAAATGGTAAAACTTAAAATATTATTCCGATGAGGCACTTGTATAATTTGATTATTCTCGCTGTTTTGTCTGGCCTGGTCTCATGCAAGCAGGACTTCACCGGCCTGTACACTGGAAAAACAGCCTTGTATTTCCCGACCTTCATCAACAATTTAGATAGTACAACGTATTCTTTTGTTGGTAAAACCGTATCAACGGATACAGTTTTTCTGCTGGTTCGTTTTTTAGGAAATCCCTCTGATCAGGCCAAACATCTGAAGTTAACAATGGATGCAAGCAAAACTACAGCGAAACCCGGGGATCACTTTGAACCTCTGAAAGACAGTTATGTAGTGGAACCTGGTGTGTTTGATATCAATATTCCGATCATTATCAAAAAACATGAAGATTTATCTGACGGCGCGGTTGTATTAGCTGTAGAACTTACAGAGAATGAAGATTTCGATATCGCTTTTGATAACCGGAAAAAGGCAAGGATTATTTTTTCCAACATCATCATGA
>DATCKB010000292.1:0-6509 GCA_036562505.1 Parasegetibacter sp.
GTTTGGGGTATAGCGCTCTGGATGTTGCAGAATCAAATCAGCAAAGAGGAACTGGAAGTACCTGCTTCGTGGTTCTCAACATTAAATTCACTTTTCATCATTAGTCTGGCCCCTTTATTTTCAAAATGGTGGGAAAGTAAATATAACCCTTCAGCAAACGTTAAGTATGCAATCGGGTTATCCTTACTCGCGTTAGGTATGGCTTGCGTAGCCTATGGCGCAAAAGATATAGAGCCGGGAGCTAAGACTGCTTCTGTTAGTATGATCTGGCTGATTCTGGTTTACCTCTTCCATACACTTGGTGAATTGTGTATTTCACCGGTAGGGTTGTCATATGTAAGCAAACTGGTTCCTGCCAGAATGATCGCTATGATGTTTGGTATCTGGTATCTCGCAGTAGCAATAGGGATGAAAGGTGCTGCAAAATTCGGTGAGAATGTAGACAAGATCGCGGATGAAAATGGTATCAGTTACTTCTTCTGGATGCTGACTGTTGTTTCACTGGCTGCAGCTGTGGTAGCTATCATTTTCCAGCCGGTTATCAAAAAACTAATGCACGGAGTGAGATAAGACTCCAATAAATAGAAACGTGATAAAAAGGCCTGCTGAATTAGCAGGCCTTTTTATCATCAAACTCAAATATTTTTAGGGATACCCGGGGAAATCATTCAGAGGAATTGCTGAAAATCCCGCAGAGTAAGCTCTGGAAATTTTTAAGTTGGTCTTCTGGAAATCATTCAAAAAATTCATTTCAGACCATTCACAGAATTTCCGGGAGCTTTCAGGTAATTTCACGAGATCTTGTCGCTGCCAAAATACTTTTGGAGCGCGGCCGGCAATCGGATGCCGTCTTCGGCTTGATTATTTTCCAGCAGACACGCTACAATCCGCGGAAGCGCCAGCGCACTTCCGTTCAGAGAATGCAATAACTGAGTCTTATTGGTTTCATCCTTAAAACGAATCATCATCCTGTTTGTCTGGAATGTCTCAAAATTGGAAACTGAACTTACTTCCAGCCATTTCTTCTGAGCAGCACTGTACACTTCGAAATCATATGTTAACGCAGACGTGAAACTCATATCGCCTCCGCATAAACGAAGAATCCGGTAAGGAAGCTCCAGACTATTAAGTATTCCCTCAACATGAGCTACCATTTCATCCAAAGCAGTGTAACTGTGTTCAGGGTGTGTCAACTGTACAATCTCTACTTTGTCGAATTGATGCAAGCGGTTCAATCCTCTCACATCTTTTCCATAACTACCCGCCTCTCTTCTGAAACATGGGGTATAGGCAGTCATTTTAACCGGAAGATCCTGAACCTTTACAATCTGATCGCGGTATATATTCGTTAAAGGAACCTCGGAAGTGGGTATAAGAAAGAATTTATCTTCAGTAACATGATACATCTGCCCTTCTTTATCCGGTAACTGCCCGGTTCCATAAGCCGATGTTTCATTTACCATCAGGGGCGGCTGAAACTCGGTGTATCCGGCACCCGTATTATAATCCAGAAAATACTGTATCAAGGTACGCTGAAGCTTTGCTCCCTGTCCTGTATAAACAGGGAAACCACTACCGGTAATCCGTGTGCCCAGATCAAAATCAATCAGATTGTATTTTTTTGCCAGATCCCAGTGAGGTACCGCATTGTCGGGTAACCTAGGAATTTTGCCTCCTTCGCGAACCACCACATTGTCTTCCGGAGTTTTTCCTTCCGGTACCAGTGGTGACGGGAGATTTGGAAGTTTAACCAGCAATTCATCCAGCTCTTTTTCCAAGACGGATAATTGTTCGCTATACAGACGAGCCTGTTCCTTCAGGCCGGAAATTTCATTTTTTATTGCTTCAGCTTCTTCTTTCTTTCCGTTCGTGATAAGGTTTCCTATCGACTTCGAGGCAGTATTTATGCGCGACAGCAACTCGTCATTTGAGGTTTGAAGATTTCTTCTTTTTTCATCTTTTTCAACAATTTCGTCTACAATCTCCACCTGAGGAAAATGCTTTACCGCAAGCCTTTGTTTAACCTGCTCTGCCTGTTGTCTGATAACACCTAATTGTAACATGTTTTCGTCAAAATTTTATCAAAGATAGACAATGGTGCAAACTTCTGAGCGTATCATCTGATCGGGGTGGGTGTCGGACAATTTGCTTGAGTCATTAGCTTATCTTTGTAGTATGATGCATTCAATACAAGACGACCTGCAGCAGCGGTGGTGGAATCTCGAGGCTAAATTGGTGGAACGTTTCGGAAAAAAGCCCGACATAGAAGCTATCCTATTTCTAATAGGTATTCAGGAAACCGGCTTTAAAAAACCAAAGTTCTCAAAAGAACAAAAACAGGACCTCATGCATGTGGCTGTCTGTACATTGCTTGAACCCAGTGGATATTTTGAGTTTGAAGGAAAGGATAAGGATGGCTGGCCGCATTTCCGACAGATAAAAGAGGTGCCGAATATGGCTTTGCCGGAGCAGGAAAATTTTTTAAAAGATCATATTCTGCTTTATTTTTCCAATCAGGATTTTTAACCGCTTAGAAATATTATGAAAAAGTATGCCCTCCTTTTGGCTGCCTTCAGCCTGGTATGCCAGTTCGGAATTGCTCAGAAGCCTGTTAAACTGAAGAAAAAAGACAGAAAAAAAGACATTGAAATGGTGACAACGGAAGGCACTATTATTCTTCGGTTATCCGATAGTACGCCTATTCACCGTGATCATTTTATTTCGCTTGTGAAAGGGAAATTTTATGACGGAATCCTGTTCCACCGGATAATTAAAGAATTCATGATTCAGGCGGGTGATCCCTTCACCAAACCTGGTGCGGCCAAAACCAGCGAGGATAGTGCTAAAACACGTCAGACCATTCCGGCCGAATTTGTCAAAAGCCTGTTTCATAAGCGCGGTGCGCTCGCGGCGGCCCGGATGGGAGACAATGTAAACCCCGAAAAGGCCAGTAGCTATAGCCAGTTCTACATCGTACAGGGGAAAAAATTCACCGACGGTGCACTGGATACACTGGAGACTTTCAGACTTAAAGGCAGGAAAATACCCGTTGAACATCGCGAAGTGTATAAAACCGAGGGCGGAGCTCCTCACCTTGATCAGGATTATACCGTCTTCGGTGAAGTAGTAAGCGGAATTGAAGTGGTCGACAGGATTGCTGAAACTTCGGTAACAACGCAGGGAGACGGCTCCAAAAAGGAAGCAAGAATAGTTAAGGTCAGTTTAGTTAAACGAAAGAAATTGAAGCGCTAAAAAATACCAACCGTTTTGCAAATCAAGACTTTTTAATGGCCTGATTTGCAGGAAAGGAGTAAATTAGCCGTTCACAATATTTTTGGCCAGATTCGTTTGTTTTTACAATATTTGCAACACTTAAAATATCTATCATGAATTTTCCAGACGAATTACGTTATACAAAGGATCACGAATGGATCCGTATCGAAGGAAATACAGCCACAATTGGTATTACAGAATTTGCTCAACGCGAACTGGGTGATATCGTTTACGTAGAGATTGAAACTGTTGGAAAATCATTATCTGCCAATGAGGTTTTTGGAACAGTGGAAGCGGTGAAAACCGTTTCAGATCTTTACCTGCCTGTAAGCGGAACTATCAATGAAGTAAACCCTGCTCTGGCCGACTCTCCTGAACTGGTTAACTCAGACCCTTACGGTGAGGGCTGGATGATAAAAATGACTGTTGATAATCCTGCTGATGTTCAGGCATTACTGGACGCAGAAGGATACGCAGCTATTGTAGCGTGAGAAAACAAATCATTTCATTTCTTCCGGCAATTAGCTGGAGCCTGTTAATTATCGTATTATTATCGATACCGGGAAACGAACTCCCCGACGCGGGCCCATTTACCAACCTGATGCTTGATAAATGGGCTCATATTTTTTTGTTCCTGATTCTAACTGCACTTTTTTGTTACCCATTAAAATCGCGGGTAACAAAACTCAGAACGAGATTCATGGTGAGGATAGTGATTGTGTCGAGTATTTTCGGGATAATAATGGAATTTGTTCAGCATTATTTTGTTCCAAAAAGAAGTTTTGAACTAGGCGATATTGTAGCAGACATTGTTGGTGCTGTGGCGGGTTTTCTGATTATGAGGAAATATTTTCACAAAGTGAAGCCAGGGTTGGACAATTAATCTTCGCAGAACCAGGTCTCTCCCATATTACGAGGCAAAGCAGTTATTCCCGAAAGGAATCAGTAAATAAATAAGCCCCTGTAGAAACAGGGGCTCTAACCAAAACTAACTGCTTATGAGAAAATTGACTGCTTTTGTTCTTATTATCTATTGCAAAACTAAGACCAAAGGAAGATAGCTGGTGTTAACGAAAGTCTAAAAGGACATCCTTAACAATTTTTTCATATTCCGGGAGGTTCAACCCAAAGCCTGTGTATAGGCTATTTTACACTAAGTAGTAAAAAGTTCCATAGTGATTTTTGCTCTCGCTCATGCCTTCTGTGAAATAAAAATAGCGTCGTTACACATTTCTTGTAGTATATTAGCATTTCAAATTCACGGAGATTGATATGAGACTAAAGAAGGATCAAAATGAAAAAGTGATACCAATAGTTACCATTGAGGATATCCGTCCCAACCCCGCTTCATATACTCAGCATTTTGATATTATCCGGCTGGAAGATTTTAGTTCGAATCTGGCTAATTTTTCCCGTCCGCACCGACATGATTTTTATATGCTGCTATTTACCCGGTCGGGCAGCGGCGCACACGATATTGATTTCAAGTCGTACGATATAGAATCAAACACGGTATTTTTCATTTATCCGGGCCAGGTACATTCCTGGAAAAACTTAGATAACGCTACAGGTTACATCCTTCTCTTTACCTCAGAATTTTTTACGATGAGGTATAACAGTAACAACCTTTTCGAATTTCCCTTTTTCAACTATAACCAAAACCTGCCCTTTATTTCCATAAGGCCCGGGCAGGAACAGCAGTTCGATTACTTGTTCCGAAAGATGGAAGAAGAATGTCTGGGTAAATCACCCGACCGAGAGAAGGTGCTGAAATCTTATCTGAATATTTTACTTGTAGAGATTAACAGGCATTATATTCCGCTGACTGAACAATCGGCCGACAAGCATAGTCAAATGATCGTACAAAAATTTGAACATTTGATAAATGAGAAGTTTCAGGTAATGAAAGGAGTAAAGGAATATGCCGCCCGCTTATGTATTACTCCCAATTACCTAAATGCTGTTTGTACAAAGGTTACCGGAAAATCTGCAGGTGAGCATATACGTGAGCGAATCATGCTGGAAGCCAAGAGATTACTTCTTCACTCAGATAATACCGTTAGTGAAATAGCCAGCGAACTGAATTTTGATGATAATTCCTATTTCTGCAGATTTTTCAAAAAATATGCTCAGATTACACCCGAGCAGTTCCGTAAAATGCATCATAACGGGAAATAAAAATTGGACACCCCATAGCGAGGTGTCCAATTATGCCAGAAGAGGCTATTTTAATTTGTCATTTGAACAACGTACGGTACACCTGCGTATCCTACACCAACCACTCCAACGTCCATCACTACAACAATAGTACTGTTACACCATGAGAAGGTTCCTGTCAGGCCGGGATAAGGCCGAACCTGCGCCCTGGTTCCCGGCGCATAAAGATATTCAGCAGATCCTACATTAACTTGCTCGGTGAGGGTAATTTTCCGGTCATTCGGATCTGTCCAATCAAGCTGAAACACCACTACCCAATCATCAAATATGCCGGCCATTTTCATGGTACCTGTTGTGGAACTTGTATACGCCACTTCGGTAACTGCAACGGGGTAAGGGCCAAATACGCTTCCCCCTAAATCTTCCACAGCCGAATAAACTCCCAGGAAATCTTCCAATACTACATCCCCTTCGAAACACGGACCTCTTAGTATAAGGGTAAATGTAGTATCAAACGGCGCTATTTCAATATCTGCGCTAGTTATACGAAACACCAGCGTATCACGTCTGGCGCCGGATTCATACTGCGAAAAAACTCCTGACACCGGAAATTTAGCCAAAGCCGTTCCGGCTGCCACTGAAAACGACTTTCCCGACGGAAGGTTATAATGAACGCCTTCAGTTGCTCCCGTTGGTGAGCTTACCGAAATAGTGAAATTCGTGTTTGTAGTTACAGGTTTAATCGTTCCCACTCCCACTTCAAATGGAGCCGTATTATTACTAAGTACTGAATATCGGGCAGAGGACCCCTGATTCGCAAAATGAATCATCTGATCTGTTGCAACCGGCAAATCCTGTTTCTTACATGATGTAAAAAACGCTGCACCGACGACTGCAAGCAGTATATGATATAATTTTATCGTTCTCATATTATCTTGGTTTAGTTGTTATTGCCTTCTGTAACCGTCATTTTGTTCCGTATTCGGATTGGTCAAAATTTCCCTCTCCGGAATCGGCAAAATGAACCGGTAATCATCTATTGCCAGCGATTGCCAAAGCGGACTGTCTACGTCAGTAAC
>DATCKB010000295.1:0-4774 GCA_036562505.1 Parasegetibacter sp.
AAGTGGTAGAGTCTATTCCTCTGGTGGATGATACCCAGGAAGTTGTTGCGGAATTAAAAAGCAGAGGATATGTAGTGGGGATTATCAGCGATAGTTACGATTTTGTAACCAGCTTCGTGAAAAATAAGATAGGCGCAGATTTCAGCCTCTCGAACGAGCTGGAATTTTCAAATGGTATTGCCACCGGAGAGGTGAAGCTCCCTTCCTTCTTTTTTAATCATTCAAAAAGTATTTGCAAGCATACTATCTGTAAAACCAACTCATTGCAGGATATCCTGCAGAAATATGATATAATGATGAGTAACTGTATTGCTATCGGTGACAGTGCTAATGATCTTTGTATGATTCAGAAATCGGGAATAGGTGTTTCGTTCTGTTCTACCAACGAGCTGTTAAACTATTCGGCCGACAGAGTTATAACAAAACCTTCGTTTAAAGAACTGTTGGAATATGCCAAATAATTATTTTTTAATTCCTTTTTAATATGCGGTTAATTACAGTTTAATTGCAGCGATATATTTTTACGTTTCTCTGGTTATTCCATATTTATAAAAAATCGACATTATGAAATATATAGCACTTATACTCGCAGGTGGTTTAATCGGGTGGAGTCAGTTTTCGCTGGCGCAGTCGGTTGAAGACGGAAAGAAAATGCTCTATTATCAGAGATATGAGAGCGCCAAAGATATTCTGGGCAAACAGGTAGAGGCGGGCGCTGGTTCGGAAGCCTATTATTTTTTATCTCAGACATATATTGCTACCGACGATTCGGTACAGGCCAAAACAATTCTCGAAAACGCACCTGCGCAGGTACAAGAAGATCCGCTGGTGAAAATTGGGCGCGGCCAGATTTTGCTGATGGAAGGTAAAAAGGATGAGGCAGCTGCACTATTTAATCAGGCGCTTGAGGCGGTGAAAAAGAAAGACCAGTCGGAACTGATGATAGCCATTGCCAAAGCTCACGTACAGGCAAGAACCGGAGATGTGGATTATGCTCTTCAACTGCTGAACGAAGCGGAAGCCCGGGAAAAGAAAAATCCGAATCTGTACATGGTTCGCGGAGATGCTTATCGCAGAATCGGAAACGGGGGAGAAGCAATAATCGCCTATACTGCGGCACTGGAAAGAGATCCGAAGCTGGCAAAGGCCAATTTTAATATCGGAAAAGTGTATTTGTCTCAGAATAATCCTGAGTCTTATGTGAAATATTTTGAAGATGCCATTGCGCTGGATCCTACTTTTGCGCCGGCTCACTACGAACTTTATTATCACTATTATTTCCGGAATGTAAATAAGGCGAAGGAATATCTGGAAAGCTATATAGCCAATACCGATAAAAGTGTGAATCACGAATATATGCTGACCGACCTGCTCTATGTTTCCGGCAAACATCAGGAAGCACTGGTAAAGGCACAGGAAATTCTTCAGCGCGAAGGAGATAAGGTACAGCCACGAATCTATAAACTGCTGGCCTACAGCTATGATGCCGTTCAGGATTCAGTAAAGGCAATGGATTTAATGAATACCTATTTCCAGAAGGAAAAGGAGGAAAAACTGATTGCGAAGGATTTCGAATTTAAGGCTAAACTGCTGAACAGATTCGGCGCCGATGAGGAAGAAACGGTGGCTGCATGGGAAAAGGCTATTCAGCTAGATACGGTAAAAGTACAGCAGGCAAAATACATGAAGGAAATCGCTGATTTGTATAAAAAATCGGGCGACAGAAGTAAAGAGGCAAAATGGTTGGGTACCTATTATAATCATGTGGATAACCCTTCCAACACAGATCTTTACAACTGGGGAATGGCTCACTTTTTTGCAAAGGAGTTTCCTGAAGCCGACACGGTATTTGCAAAGTATGCAGAAAAATACCCTGACCAGGTTTACGGACACTACTGGAGAGCAAGATCTTCTGCAGCAATCGACAGTCTGATGGAAGAAGGCCGGGCGATTCCGCACTACACCGCACTGGTAGAAGTGGCTGGAAAAGAACCGGAAAAGAACAAGAACCTGCTGATTCAGGCATATGGATACCTCGCAGCCTATAATGCCAACACATTAAAAGAGTATGAAAAGGCAATTGAGTGGTTGAGCCAGATACTGGTACTCGACCCCGAAAATTCGGATGCCAAAGCAAATATTGAAATTCTTCAGAAGATGGTAACCCAGTCTTCTGCCTCCGGTAACTCAGGAGGATAAGTTTATTTATGTTTTTTTTTCTAAGAGTGAGTAGTGCTGATTTGAAACGGCCGTGGGATTCTTCCCGTGGCCTCTTTTTTTTATTTGATTTTAATTACGTACTTTTGCCATCCCTTAATTTAGGGCTAATTAGCTATCAGTAGTTTGGAAACGGGTCATTTACTTTCTAACTACTTAATTTTCAATTTAATGGGATTTAACATACCGGCTTAACCGCAGTATTTGAATGCCTGAGATATTGAAAATTTCGGGTCTTTTGACGTTTTGTATAAATAATTAAACCGGTTTATTATATATATGTCTTCAACAACACCGTCAAACAGGATTAATTTCGGTAAAATCAAAAATTTAGCTGAAACTCCTGATCTGCTAGAAGTACAGATACAATCATTCAAAGACTTTTTCCAGTTAGAAACTACTCCGGATAAGAGAAACAACGAAGGTTTGTTCCGGGTGTTTAAGGAAAATTTCCCAATCACAGATACCAGAAATATTTTCGTTCTGGAGTTTCTGGATTATTTTATTGACCCCCCACGTTACACTATTGAAGAGTGTATGGAGCGCGGACTGACTTACGCTGTTCCATTAAAAGCTAAGCTGAGACTGAGCTGTAACGATGAAGAGCACGTAGATTTTCAGACTATCATACAGGATGTATTTCTGGGAAATATTCCCTACATGACTCCGCGCGGAACTTTTGTAATCAATGGTGCTGAGCGTGTGGTGGTTTCTCAGTTGCATCGTTCTCCCGGGGTATTCTTTGGTCAGTCTGTTCACCCGAACGGAACTAAAATTTACTCTGCCCGTGTGATTCCTTTCAAAGGTGCATGGATGGAGTTCGCTACCGATATCAACAACGTAATGTATGCGTATATCGACAGGAAGAAAAAGTTCCCTGTAACTACGCTGCTGCGTGCAATCGGTTATGAAACTGATAAAGACATTCTGGAACTGTTCGGAATGGCCGACGAAGTTAAAGGTGAGAAGAAAGCATTGGAGAAATTCCTGGGCAAACGCCTTGCTGCCCGCGTTCTTCGCACATGGGTGGAAGACTTCGTTGATGAAGATACCGGTGAGGTAGTTTCAATTGAAAGAAACGAAGTGGTAATGGAGCGCGATACTATTCTGGATGAAGAAGCTATTGAAACCATTGTAGATATGGGAGTAGGCAGCGTATTTATCCAGAAGGAAGAAGTAAGCGGCGATTACTCTATTATCTATAACACATTAAACAAAGACACTTCCAACTCAGAGCTGGAAGCTGTACAGCATATTTACCGTCAGCTGCGTGGTGCTGATGCTCCGGATGATGAAACAGCGCGCGGTATTATTGATAAGTTGTTCTTCAGTGATAAACGTTATGACCTGGGTGAGGTGGGTCGTTATAAGATTAACCGTAAACTGGGTGTATCTCAGAAACTGGATAACAAAGTACTTACCAAAGAAGATATTATTGAAATCATCAAATATCTCGTTCGCCTGACAAACAGTAAGGCTGAGATTGATGACATCGATCACCTGAGCAATCGTCGCGTAAGAACCGTGGGTGAGCAGCTCTATGCTCAGTTCGGTGTGGGTCTGGCTCGTATGGCACGTACCATCCGTGAAAGAATGAATGTTCGCGATAATGAAGTGTTTACTCCGGTTGATCTGATCAACGCACGTACACTTTCTTCTGTGATCAATTCCTTCTTCGGAACATCACAATTGTCTCAGTTCCTCGATCAAACCAACCCTCTTTCTGAAATTACGCACAAGCGTCGTATTTCAGCACTCGGACCCGGTGGTCTGAGCCGTGAAAGAGCAGGTTTCGAGGTTCGTGACGTACACTATTCACACTATGGTCGCTTGTGTACCATTGAAACTCCGGAAGGTCCGAACATCGGTCTGATCTCTACACTTTGCGTTCACGCAAAGATTAACGAGATGGGCTTTATCGAAACTCCTTACCGTAAGGTTGAAAATGGAAAGGTAAACATGAAGAGCCTTACCTACCTGAGTGCTGAAGAAGAAGATGTAGCTAAGATTGCCCAGGCAAACACACCGTTAAGCAGTAACGGAGAAATTATAGATGATAAGGTGGTTAGCCGTGAAACCGGTGACTTCCCTGTACTGGATAAAACAGAAGTGGAATACATGGACGTAGCACCAAACCAGATTGTGGGATTGAGTGCGTCGCTGATTCCATTCCTTGAGCATGATGATGCTAACCGTGCCCTGATGGGATCAAACATGCAACGTCAGGCTGTTCCATTGATTCGTCCGGAAGTGCCAATTGTTGGTACCGGTCTGGAAGGAAAAGCTGCCCGTGATGCAAGAATTCAGATCCATGCAGAAGGTGAAGGTGTGGTGGAATTCGTTGACTCCAACGAAATTCATGTTCGTTATGAAAGAAACGAAGCTCAGAAACTGGTAAGCTTTGAGGACGATCTGAAAGTATATAACCTGACCAAGTTCGTTAAAACCAACCAGGCAACCTGCATTAACCTTCGTCCGGCTGTTAAAAAAGGACAGCGCGTTAAAGAAGGAGATTTCCTTACAGAAGGATATGCTGTTCAGGGGGGTGAACTCGCAC
>DATCKB010000327.1:0-2537 GCA_036562505.1 Parasegetibacter sp.
TTATAAAACTTGATAACTTTGCCTGCCCGTCTCCTTCATTCCCGGGCAAACTTTTTACATTCGAATTGTAATTAATATGTTTCGCCCCAAACTCCTCGATACGCTTAAAACTTATACTGCTAAACAATTTACTGCTGATGCTTCTGCGGGTGTTATTGTTGGAATCGTTGCACTGCCGCTAGCTATTGCTTTTGCAATTGCGAGCGGGGTTTCACCAGTAAGCGGGTTGTATACTGCTATAATAGCCGGTTTTCTGATATCAGCTCTGGGAGGCAGCCGGGTGCAGATAGGAGGGCCAACCGGGGCATTTATTGTAGTAGTTTATAGTATCGTACAGCAATATGGAATTAACGGGCTTCTGATTGCTACTTTCATTGCGGGTGTGATGCTGATCATTATGGGATTGGCCAGATTGGGGTCTGTGATAAAATTTATTCCTCTTCCATTGATTACTGGTTTTACCAGCGCCATTGCAGTAGTGATCTTCTCCTCACAGGTTAAAGACTTTTTTGGTCTGGAAATGGGTGAGGTGCCCGCAGATTTTGTAGAAAAATGGGTGGCCTTCAGCAAACATATTAGTACTATCAACTGGTTCTCTTTCGGAATAGCCGCGCTTACAGTGATTATAGTGGTTTCCTGGCAAAAAATATACAGCAAAATTCCTGGTTCGCTGGTAGCTATTTTAGTTACGGCTGCTTTAGCGAACCTGCTCGATTTGCCGGTTGAAACTATCGGAAGCCGGTTTGGCGAAATTTCGTTTTCATTCCCCGAGCCAAGTCTGCCTGAATTTGATTTCACTACTTTTAAGAATTTGCTGAAGCCTGCATTTACCATAGCGTTACTGGGTGCAATTGAATCATTACTCTCCGCGGTTGTAGCGGATGGAATGATTGGCGGTAGTCACCGTTCGAATACAGAGTTGGTAGCACAGGGTACAGCAAATATTTTTTCCTCGCTGTTTGGCGGAATCCCGGCTACCGGAGCAATAGCGAGAACGGCAACAAACATAAAAAACGGGGGCAGTACACCGGTTGCAGGCATCATACATGCACTTACGTTATTAATTATTTTGTTGTTTGCAGGGCAATGGGCGGCAATGATTCCAATGGCAACACTTGCAGGTATTCTTGCTGTAGTAGCCTTTAATATGAGTGAATGGAGAAGTTTTGTATCACTGTTAAAAGGCCCGGGTGGCGATGTTCTCGTATTGTTGGTAACTTTCTTTCTAACACTTCTTGCCGATCTGACTATCGCTATAGAAGTAGGGATGGTGCTGGCTTGTTTCCTCTTTATGCGCAATATGATCCGGATGAGTGCAGTAAGCAGTAATATAATTGAAGTTGCAGGAGAAGATAGTGTGCATAGTTCTGCCGGAAACACTATCCCTGCTGATGTTCTGGTGTTTGAGATAACAGGTCCGCTTTTCTTTGGTGCGGTATATAAGTTTAAGGATGCTATTCGTTTGATTTCTAAGCGCCCGCGGGTAATGATTATCCGTATGCGTAATGTTCCCATAATAGATGCAACCGGAATTAAAGCCCTTAAAGATATTCACAAAGATTCAGTAAAACGGGGTACCAGAATTATCCTTTCAGGTATTACCAGTTCTCAGGTTAAGACCGCGCTTGAGGACGCAGGCATCACAGATGATATTGGAAAGGAAAATATTGTTTCAAATTTCCGGGAAGCCTTGGAGAGGAGTAAAACCAAATAGTTTCCAGATTTTATTTTCACACAAGGGAAAGGAAATCCATCTGACGCTCTCTATGTGGGTCCGCCTGTAACATGCACAACTTATCCGAATAGTTTCTAAGTTGATGTTTAGCAGGTAACTTTTTATTCATCATTTCCGAATTCCTACCTTTAGTAAAATTTTTGGTATGCAACTCGGAATAGGAATGTTCGGTGACTTGCAAATTAAGTCGAATGGCGAAGTTCAGCCCGCACATCAGCGTTTACAGGAGATCATCGAAGAAGTAAAGTTGATGGACGAGGTAGGGATAGATTTTTTTGGAATCGGAGAGCATCACCGCCCGGATTATGCGGTATCCAGTCCCGAAATAATACTTGCTGCCGCGGCCACTGTAACCAGGAATATTAAGCTGGGAAGTGCAGTTACAGTTTTAAGTTCTTCCGATCCCGTTAAGATCTATCAGAATTTTGCTACAGTTGATTTGATCAGCAACGGCCGCGCTGAGCTAATGGTGGGGCGAGGTAGCTTTACTGAGTCATTTCCTTTGTTCGGTTATAGCCTTGAACATTACGATGAACTTTTTGAGGAAAAACTGAATTTACTACTGGATATAAATAAAAATAATCCTGTATACTGGAAGGGGAAATTCCGCGCAGCTCTGGTCAATCAGCAAGTCTTACCCCGAGCCTACAATTCTGAACTTCCTGTTTGGGTTGCCGTAGGGGGTACGCCTCAGTCGGTCGAAAGAGCTGCGCGTTTAGGCTTACCTGTGATATTTGCCATCATCGGCGGAAATCCGGCGCAGTTTAAGCCGCTGTTCGATTATTACCGCAGAGCTTATGAA
>DATCKB010000337.1:0-5227 GCA_036562505.1 Parasegetibacter sp.
TCCAGCAACTCAGGAACGAGCATGTCGTTCAGTTGTAAAATGTCGTACATAGAAACGATTTGAAAAAAGGTTGGGCTTAAGCCAACATAAAATCGGTAAAATTGAGTTTGAATTAATTGATTGGAATATGATGTAAACTGACGAGCTTAAAGGGAGAAATGAACTAATCAGCCTGTTTTCCGATGCAATTTTACACTAAAATCTCTAAATAAATAAAAAATGCCAGTTTTTTTTTGGTGTGATTCAGCTATTTTAACTAATGGTATTTAATCGGACTATCCCGGAAATTATTGTGCCATAGGTAAGGTGAGTTTGAAAAATAATGCTTACTTGCGATCAGTATTTTACCTTTGTGCCTTATAAAATGTAGAAATATGTACAAAAGCCGCATTAAGATTGGAGCATTGCTCGGAGGTGAACTTCTCAACAAGGAAGTAGTTGTAATGGGATGGGTCAGAACCTTCAGAAACAACCAGTTTATTGCTTTAAATGACGGCTCAACAAATGTAAATCTCCAGGTGGTTGCGGAACTGGGAATGCTTGACGAAGCTACTATTAAGCGAATTACTACCGGTGCGTCAATGAAAGTAACTGGTGTATTGGTGGAGTCTCTCGGTAAGGGTCAAAAATATGAGTTGAAAGCGAGCAGGGTGGAAATACTGGGTGATTGTGATGCAGATAAATACCCGCTTCAACTTAAAAACAGACCCAGTCTGGAATACCTTCGTGAAATTGCCCATTTACGATTTCGCACCAATACTTTTGGATCTGTATTCAGGGTTCGCCACGCTCTTGCTTTTGCGGTTCACAAGTTTTTTAATGATCGGGGATTTTATTATATACATACACCTATCATCACCGCCAGTGATGCGGAAGGTGCTGGTGAGCTTTTCCGAGTTACAACGCTGGATCTCAATAACCCGCCGCGTACCGAATCGGGTACGGTAGACTTTAAAGAAGATTTCTTTGGAAGAAGTACTAACCTGACTGTTAGTGGTCAGCTGGAAGGTGAACTGGCCGCTACAGCCTTTGGTGATATTTACACTTTCGGTCCGACTTTCCGGGCAGAAAATTCAAATACAACCCGTCACCTGGCTGAGTTCTGGATGATTGAGCCGGAGATGGCATTCTGCGATATTCAGGGAAACATGGATCTGGCGGAAGATTTTGTGAAATATCTGATTCGATATGTGATGGAAAATAATAGAGCGGATCTGGAGTTTCTTGCGAGTCGTTTAGTTGAAGAGGACAAACAAAAGCCTATGGCAGAGCGGGCTGAAATGGGTTTGATAGAAAAACTCGACTTTGTTCTTAATAACGATTTTGAAAGAATTACCTATACTGATGCGATAGATATTTTGCTGCAGTCTCCGGCCTACAAGAAAAAGAAATTCAAGTTTGAAGTGAAATGGGGTGCGGATTTGCAAAGTGAGCATGAGAGATACCTGGTGGAGAAGCATTTTAAAAAGCCCGTGATAGTAACCAACTATCCAAAAGAAATCAAGTCGTTCTACATGCGCCTGAATGAAGATGGAAAAACGGTGGCAGCTATGGATATTCTTGCTCCCGGTATCGGTGAAATAATCGGTGGGTCTCAGCGGGAAGAGCGTCTTGATTTGCTGATAGACCGGATGAAGGAAATAGGTATCTCAACAGAGGAATTATATTGGTATCTGGATACCCGTCGGTTCGGAACGGTTCCCCACGCTGGATTCGGTTTAGGTTTTGAACGCATGGTTCAGTTCGTAACTGGTATGTCGAATATCCGCGATGTGATACCTTTTCCAAGAACACCCGGTAACGCAGAGTTTTAGTACAAAACATTTTCTATTTTTAGAATGTGGTTCTGTTACGTCATATACCTTTCTTAAAGGCCGTCTTTGTGCATAGTGTGACCGCTTTCGGCGGACCACAGGGCCATTTTGGAATGGTATTGAAAACTTTTGTTCAGGAGAGACGTGATATAACAGAGGAAGAGTTAATTGACTATAACTCGTTCTGTCAGCTTTTACCCGGAGCATCTTCTACCCAGATCCTTACTCTTATAGGGTATAAGCGGGGTGGTGCGCCACTGGCTATTCTCACATTGTTTGTATGGATTTTTCCAGCTTGCTTTTTGATGGGCTGCTTTTCTTTTCTTTTGTATTCTTTTGATAAGAAATCACTGGATACAAAAATATTTCAGTTCATTTCTCCGATGGCGGTTGGTTTTCTCGCGTATGCTGCTTTTAAGACTTTTCACCTTTCGGTTAAGAATACAATTACGTGGATTATAATGTTGATCAGTGTAGCGGCTACATATATCTGGTTTAAGTCGCCCTGGGTATTTCCTTTGCTGCTGCTCGCCGGTGGTATAGCTACGAATTTCAGCGATAAACGTATTCCACAAAAGGATTTTGTAAGAAAGAAGATAAAATGGGGAAATATTTCTTTGTTTTTTCTCATTTTCTTAGTGGCCGGTATACTCAGTGAGTTGGCCAGAGTACAGGATTGGGAGAACCGAAGGGTAATGAACCTTTTTGAGAACTTTTATCGTTTCGGTAGCCTGGTTTTCGGAGGCGGACAAGTTTTGATACCGCTCATGTACGAGCAGTTTGTGGTTCGGTTCGTAGTTCGCGGGCAAACTCCTTACATGAGTGCTGCTGAGTTTTTAACCGGTGCAGGAATAGTTCGCGCCATGCCTGGCCCTGTCTTTTCAATCGCTTCTTTTGCCGGCGGAATGGTTATGAAAGATTATGGTCCCTGGATGCAGGTACTGGGTTGTACAATTGGAATGATAGGTATTTTTCTTCCCAGTCTCTTGCTTGCCTTGTTTTTTTATCCGATCTGGCACAATCTCAAACGTTATGCAGTTGTTTACCGGGCATTGGAAGGTATAAATGCTACAGTAGTTGGTATCATGATTGCCGCAACGCTTTTCATGATGAAAGATATTACACTTACAGAATGGAATTCGGTGAGTCTGGTTAATGTCTGCGTAATTCTCGGAACCTTCCTGTTTCTTCGGTTTACAAAATTACCCTCCCCTGTACTTGTATTGTTTTGCCTGTTGTTGGGCTGGATCTGGTGACCGGAATATTTAGATATATAAATTATTTATAATATCTGTTAATTTCTATCTCCCGTCTCACAGCATCTGGTACCAGATATCTGATTGATTTTCCTTCTTTTATCCATTGCCGGATCAAAGTAGATGAAATATCCAGGAGCGGAGCATCCACTATCGTTGCGTTTGGTGTTGGACTTACATCAAACCCTTTTCTGCGATAAACATACATCTTATAGCGTTCAGCGAGGAGATCACCGTTTTTCCAGCGACAGAGATTCTGATATCCGTCACTTCCCAGAATTATGGAAAACTCATGCTGCGGATGTCTCTCGTGTAGATAGGCCAATGTATCAATAGTGTATGAAGGTTTCGGTAAGTGAAATTCAATATCTGAAACCTTCAACCGGTCGTTATCTTCCACTGCTGCTCTCACCAAGTGCAGCCGATGGTATTCATTCAGTAAAACAGCCGAAGGTTTAAGGGGATTTTGGGGGGATACCACAAACCAAACCTGATCGAGGTCTGTGCTGTTCTCCATAAAACTTGCAATGATGAGGTGACCTATGTGAATGGGATTAAAGGAACCGAAATATAATCCAACTTTCATTTCTCTGCTTAATTAGTCAGAACTTCCACAAATATATTTTCTGCCTCGTTTCTTCGCAAGCTTAATGTATAACCTGCAACGGAGATAGACATAGGGTCACCAAAATATGCTATCTGCTCAACTTTTAACTCCTCTCCGGGAATGCATCCCATTTCCATCAGTTTGATGAAAATTTCATTGTTTTCGAACGACTTAATTACTGCTCTGGTTCCTACCGACAATTCTGATAATCTTCTCATGGTAAATATTTTGTCAGACGACGCGTATAATGTAAATGTAAGCCGGATATTCGCATTTTGTTTACGAATTTTGGAATTCATGAAAAAGCCTTCGGTTCCCATCTCCTTCCATTTTCACGAAGTACCAGCCAACCTAAGAAACAGGCTGGGCTTAAAAGAGTTTATCCGGCAGTTATTCAGGAAAGAAAAAAAGAAGCTGTCTCAACTAACTTATATATTTTGCTCTGATGAATATCTCTTACAGATTAACCGGGATTTCCTGAATCATAATTATTACACAGATATCATCACGTTTGATTTGACAGATTCAGCTTCAGCTGAACCATCTGATTCAGGCATTATCGGAGAGATATACATTAGCGTGGATCGTGTTCGGGAGAATGCTGCTTCCTACAACACTTCGTTTAACGAAGAACTGCACCGTGTGGTTTTTCATGGTGCCTTACACTTATGCGGGTACGGAGATAAATCATTAAAGGAGCAGAAGATCATGCGTGAGAAAGAAGATATTTATATCAGCACATATTTTAAGAGCTAGCCTCGACTTGTTCCACGTGGAACATGTGCTTTAAGCCTTGGGACCCGTGTATTTCCTTACTGTTATTTTCTACCGTAACACATTCTTTGTTCGACCAAGTCATTTACTCAGCTATACATGTACAGGCGCCATCGTGGGCGATGCAGTTGGTGATTATTTGTGTCAGCATGTTTCTGTGGTTAGTGTTCCACGTGGAACTTTTCGGAGTATTATTTTTTTGGTGTGCTTCAGACCTCACGCTGGATTAGCAGAAATGGCGTCGTCTGGTCTGCATCATTGCGTATTGTATACTTATGTTCACGTAGAACATGTTCCCCGTGGAACGTGCTGAGGTGGATTCATTAGGGGCTTATTCCTTTTTTTCGCGTTTGTGCTGGGAAGAAGCGGTCTTGTTGAGGCGGTCATGGTTCATTATGTTCCCCGTGGAGCAAGTCGATGCGCATTCATTTGGGTTCATTCATTTAGTTCGCGTTCGTGCTGGAAGGAGTGGTCTCGTTGGGGCAGCTCAAGGTCCATTATGTTCCACGTGGAACCTAGGGGGTGCCCTTAATCGTATGAATGTTAACGCGCTATTTAACAAATGAGTCTTACTCAGGTTATTGTCTTATTTCTAGTTAGTTTAACTTTGTCGGATGTTTCCAAAATATGATGTTATAGTAGTTGGTGCGGGCCACGCTGGATGTGAAGCAGCGGCCGCGGCCGCAAATATGGGTTCAAGAGTTTTGCTTATCACTATGAATATGCAAACCATAGCCCAGATGAGTTGCAACCCTGCAATGGGTGGTATAGCAAAA
>DATCKB010000339.1:0-5057 GCA_036562505.1 Parasegetibacter sp.
GTAGTTGAACCATAACAAACAGTGCCTGTTCAAAGGGATCTTTTATTTCCCCTGCCTTTGCAAGCATTAAACCGAACATATCTTCAATTAACTGCGGAATAGCTGTAGGGGTATAGACCGATTCACCGATTCCTACACCATGAAGACGAAGACGCCCTGAAGCCGCGAGAGTCGGTAAAAGGTTGTTGGATAGCAGTGCATGCAGACTTAATATGGAATATCTGTTAAACCCAATTTCCTGAGGATTATTACTCTCATTCTCTTATTGCCCCAACGGCCAATAGTCCTTCCTCAGCGCGCTATCGCTAATATTGTAATAAGACTTTTCACGCAAGGACGAGTTAATTACCCAGGTACTATCGTCTTTTCTCCAGGCTCTGACCATAACCTGTGAACCATTGGCTATTCCTAATTCCAGCCGGGCATCTGACTCTCCGGCCGGACGAAACTGATCTTCAAAAGACCAGGAATAACGCGATTTAATACTGTTTACGTATCGGTTAATCTGCGCATTTGCCGCCGAGTCTGCCTTTCTACCATCTATCATCCAGGTATCCCCTGATCGGGTAATTTTTTCATTGGCGATCCCCGGAAAGGCAATCGACATGATAGTATCCTTTTTCAACCTGATAATTGTACTTTCCCTCCATCTTACAAACGGGCGGTCGACACTTGAATTCAGGTACCCGTCTACCATATACACTTTATCATCTCCGGAAAGTCTGACATAAGTTGTACCTCCCCCCATTGAGGAACCAATCCTCGCACCATCGCGTACCCGGAAATCTGCAAGTACATTATTGTTTTTGTCCGCTATAACTACCCTGGATGTAGAAGTATCTTCCATCCGATATTCTCCCCACTGACTTTTCCGCTTCGTCATTATACGGTCTGCGTACAAACCAGGAAGCACCTGTAGTAAATTATTAACTAACGAACTATCAGCTACATCTTCAATTCCCTGTCCGTTGGAAACTATCCAGCTTTGGTCTTTTCTTGTAAACACCATTTCCTTCTGCCCTTCCGAATATGGATATATCTTTATTGTAGCAACCTTTGAAGTATCTACCCGAAGCAATACTTCGTGTAAATTAGTTGTACTACTGCGGAAATTTACAAATCTAATCCCCAAATAAACTACTACCAGTCCGATAAAGAAAATCAACAGACGTTTATTATTGGCATTTTTCATTCCTCAATTATTTAGTTGGAATTTAGTTTCACTGTTAAGATAATATTTCTCGCCAAATATCACTGCATTTCCCTGCCCATGCAGGTAACTGATTTTTATTACGCCATATTCTCCTGCATTCTCCTGGTTCTGATTCGCTTATTTCTACGTGAACGGTAAACTCCATATCCAATGGCTAACAGAATCGGGAGTAATAGATTTGAATATTTCAAAAGCAGTTTAGATGACTCAGATAACTTTAATATCGGACGTGAACTTACACCTTTGGTGCGAAGATCAGCCAATCCTGTATTGTCTCCCATCCAATCGATAGCATTAGAAATAAAATTCACGTTATCCCCGTGCAAATCATTGTTTTGTCTGGATCCGGGAGCAGGAGGTGGTCCATTTACTATCATATCACCATCGCTCACAATCAATATTTTCCCCTCCTTGTCTCCTCCGTTAAACTTACCCTCCAGCAATGCGGCAACCGTAAAATGCTTTCCTTTAAAATCTCCTTCTTTCCACTCACGCTGCAAATCCAGAAACACGGGTGCCTCAACGGTATCAGACAAACGAGAACTTAGCGCAAGCGGAGTGTACCTAAGATTACTGTCGACCTGCTGATAGGTAATTGCGGTGGGAAATTCCAGGTAGAGTGATTCCAACCCTGTAGTGACAGGATGTTTTTCGAAGATCGAAATCAACGGCAAATAAGGCACAGGTATCATATTGAAAAAACCTCCCTGCGCAGGGACCGCGCCACACTGCACATCTATCACCACTTTTTCCGACATATATACACCTTTCTTCCGAAGCCATTCATCAAATTTTGTTCGTACAGGCTGAATACTTCCCACCTGAAAGCGGGCCACTTTATTTAACGCCAGAATGATATTTCCCCCGTTTGCGAGAAATGAGTCCAACATTGCTTCCTGAGCTACACTCAAAGTGTCCAGCGGCCGGGCGAAAAGCAGTGTGTTGATATTTCCGGGTATATCTTCTGTATCATTCAGAAATACCGGTTGCGGCGTATACAATACAGATAACTGTTTCATCAGTTGCGACATCTCACCCATTCCAGCCTCGCTATGCCCCTCTGCAATACCAATGGCTGGTTTCTTTTGCTGGGTCAGTTTTTTTATGGCCATCGATAATTCATATTCCATTGCGGCTCCGGGGCGAATTACCGGCAAAACTTCCTGATTTTCCTTATAGGAAATTACAGCACCCAGATAAGCTTTTTGTTGTTTAACCTGATCCTTTTCCCTGATACCTAATAATACCGGCTGAATTCCTTTATCCGTAGCCTGCATTTCAACTCTTTCATCACTGTTCGGATCCACAAATTCATAGTTGACCATATTGCTCGAGCGGCGGGCATATTCTACCAATAATTCTCTGAAATCATTCCTTGTTTTTGCTACATCAGGTGGTACATTTTTGGAAAAATAGGCTTTAACTGAAACCGGCTCATCCAGTTCTTTCAAAATTGTTCTGGTAGCTTTGCTTAGTGTATACTGACCTCCTTCCGTTATGTCGAGTCTGACAGGTATTTGTGTGCAAATCAGGTTTATCATAATCAGAATACCCGCCCATAAAGCTATCGTTATGTATCGTTGTTTTTTCATGAAGTATCGTTTTACGCAATGCTTCTTTTGGTTAAAGAATATTCAGCCAGCAGAAGACCGAAAAAAGTGACCGACAGAAAATAAACCACGTCAATTGTATCAACCACTCCTCGTGCCATACTTTCGAAATGACTGGTCAAACTCAGTGATTCCAGCACTTGTCCAATTACCCCAGAAAACTGATTTGATAACAAATGAAAAATCAAATGAAAGAATAATCCAATGAAAAGTGCCAGCAGACAGGCGACTATCTGATTACTGGTAACACTGCTTGCAAACAAGCCGATGGCAATGTATGCTGAACTTAGAAACAACAGCCCGATATAACCGCAAATCACCTGCCCGAAGTCGAGGTTACCCAAAGCTCCGACAGTAATGGGATAGGGCAAGGTGAAGGCTAAAGCTATGGCCACCAGAATCAGGGTAGAAAGAAATTTTCCTAAAACTACCTGTCTGTCAGTCACTGCTTTTGTCAGCAACAATTCAATAGTACCGGTTTTCTTTTCTTCGGCAAGCAAACGCATAGTTAATGTAGGAATGAAGAAGAAGAGCGTCCAGTATGCTATATTGAAAAATGATTGCAGACTAGCCTGGCCAACCATAAAGATATCGTTCCCGTATAGCCAGGTAAAAAATCCGCTGAATCCCAGAAACAATACCAGCATGATATAGGCTATGAGTGAATCAAAAAAGGAATTGAGTTCACGCTTTGCAATGGTCCAAATGGGTTGCATAGATAATGAACGTTTTAAAAATTTATCAGTTAAGTGTAAGATTTCTGAATACGTCTTCCAGCGTAGTTTCCATGGGAACTATTTCACTCAGTACCCATTTATTCTCCACGCAAAGATTAAAGAGTTCGCGTCTGGATTCCACACCCTGACGGCAATTAATAAGGAAACGGTTGGTTGCCGTATCTGTGACAGTCACAGTTTCAACGCTTGGGAGTAACCGAAGTGCTTTACTGATATCTTCAGCGTTTCCGTCTTCAATCTTGATCCGGACCTGTTCAGATGCCGCTTGTTGACGGCGCAGAATTTCGGCAGTACCGTCGGCAACAATCTTTCCTTTGTTAATAATAAGAATCCGATCGCAGGTGGCTTCTACTTCAGGAAGAATATGAGTACTGAGAATTACTGTTTTCTCCTTACCCATTTCTCGGATAAGCTGTCTGATTTCAACAATCTGGTTGGGGTCCAGACCAGTAGTGGGCTCGTCAAGAATCAGAATTTCCGGATCGTGAATCATCGCCTGTGCCAGGCCTACGCGCTGACGATATCCTTTTGACAGCTCACCGATTTTCTTGTGTTTTTCTACATTCAGTCCGCATAAACGAATCATGGTCCGGGTTCGTTCAGCTATTTTAGCCTTCGGTACACCCTGAAGTGCTGCACAAAAATGGAGATAGTCGATAACCGGCATATCCAGATAAAGCGGATTATGCTCTGGCAGATAACCAATGTGCTTTTTTAATTCATTCGAATGTGTCCTGACAGATTGATTTCCGATGAGAATATCGCCGTCACCGATTTCGATATAGCCGGTAACCATTTTCATTGTTGTACTTTTCCCGGCTCCGTTGGGTCCCAGAAAACCCAGAATTTCTCCCTGCTTTACACTAAAAGAAATGTTGTCAACAGCAGTTTGAGTAGCGTAGCGTTTGGTTAGGTTTTGGATGCGTATATCCATAATTTATCTATGGTTGGTTAAAAACACTTCCAATAATTGCCGGCGATAATGAAGCCGGCAGACAAATTACGTGCGGCAAAATAATATTTTTTGACAAATGTGACAGACGCATTTAAATTTTAACAAATTCTATAATTTTAAAAAAATCTTCGGTATGATAATACAACTACTGAAAAAGGAGTTTGAACATGAAGTAAAAAGTACCCGCCGATTACTGGAAGCTGTAGCTGAAAAAGATATAGCTTATAAACCCTCCCCGAATTCATGGACGATGGGGGAACTAGCTCAGCATATTGCAACCATCTATCACTGGTATGCGGGAGTTATTACACAGGATGAGTATGATATGCTATCCGACAAGCTCGAACGTGGTGATCCGAATAATATCAAAGACACACTCGCGCTTTTCGAATCAAATGTTGAAAAAGCAAGAGCTGCGCTAGATACACTTACGGAGGAAAAACTGACCGTAAACTGGACAATGAAAGCCGGCGAGAAAGTAATTATCGGTCCGGCACCCAGAGGTATTGTTTCCCGGAGTTTTCTTTTCAACCATATTTATC
>DATCKB010000182.1:0-2126 GCA_036562505.1 Parasegetibacter sp.
AAACAAGGGTTGCACGATTCAAGAGCAGAAATACTGATAAACCTACTATTAAACACAGCAGAAGAAGGTTCAGTATTTGCTGCGAACGAAAACTGTAGTCTCCTATTTTTCCATTCAGTTTGCCCCAGGCAACAATACTTCCTGAAAATGAAACCGAACCGATTATGCAGCCGGCAAGAATAATCAGCAATTCGCCGGGATGTTCTACATATATCTGTGCACGGCCGTTAACAATCATCGAAACAGGAGATATTTCGGCAAGGTGATTAAACTCAACTACAGCAATCAGCGCCGCGCAGGCTCCTCCCATTCCGTTGAATAAACTGACCAGTTCGGGCATGGCAGTCATCTTCACTTTTCTGGCAGCAAGTGTTCCTGCAATACCGCCGATAATCAGGCCGCCGAATATCCACTCGTAGTTGCCGAGTTTTCTGCCTTCATCATCTGCATAAAGAAAAATCGTTCCGAAAATTGCTATGGCCATTCCCGCTGCACCGATCAGGTTGCCTTTTCTGGCGGTTGCGGGATGTGATAACATTTTTAATCCAATGATAAATGTAACCGAGCCTATGAGATAGCAAAGTGTGAGCAGATTTAATTCCATTGCAAATTGTTTTCAGCCGCTTACAGTAATGAATAAAAGGTTTCTGTTAAGAATCAGCAATCATTTCTTTTTCCTGAACATTTCCAGCATCCGGTCTGTCACCACAAAGCCACCCACCACATTAAGTGTGCCCACAATCACGGCAAGAAAACCAAGAATCAATGCCAACCGGTTATCCGGGGAAGCTTTTCCCATAACGATAATTGCACCGATAATAACAACTCCGTGAATGGCATTCGCTCCGCTCATCAATGGTGTATGTAGCACGCTCGGAACTCTTCCAATTACTTCCACGCCCAGAAATATCATCAAAATAACTATGAATATGATTTCCTGATGTACCTGAATCCAGTTTAATATTTGTTCCATATCAGTTAATTATATCAGAGATTTTTCCTGAAGCAGTTGAATTACTCTCTCGTTGGTTATCTTTCCCTCATGCGCGATGCAGGTTCCTTTTACCAGTTCATCTGAAAAGTTCAGTTGCGTTTCATTTTCTTTAAACAGAAGAGAGATAAAGCCGATCACATTTTTCCCGTAAAGCCGGCTCGCATCAACTGGCATTGAGGCTGCCAGGTTCGAATTACCGATGATGTGTACGCCATTCCAGAATACTTCCTGGTTGTTAACAGTTCGGGTGGTATTACCACCGGTTGCTGCTGCAAGGTCAATAATCACAGAGCCCGGCTTCATTGAGGCAACCATTTCATCTGTTACAAGTAAGGGTGCCCGTTTACCGGGAATCTGAGCTGTAGTAATGAGAATATCTGATCTGGATATTCTTTCAGCAATTTTTGCTTTTTGCCCACGCAGAAAATCTTCTGATTGTTCTACCGCATAACCACCGGCACCTGAAGCATCAGCGGCGCCTTCCACTTCCACAAATTTTGCTCCTAAACTATTTACTTCTTCTTTTACAGCCTGACGGGTATCGAACACTTCTACCACTGCACCCAACCTTCTCGCTGTAGCTACCGCTTGGAGGCCGGCTACACCGGCACCAATCACCAAAACTTTTGCGGGTGAAATACTCCCGGCCGCGGTCATCAACATCGGAAAATAACGCGGAAATCTGTTAGCAGCCAGCAGTACAGCTTTGTAACCAGCAATATTTGCCTGTGAGCTTAGTACGTCCATTGGCTGAGCGCGACTGATACGTGGTAGCATATCCATGCTGAATAGTGTAAGGCCTTTTTCCGCTGCTAATTTGACTAAATCCGGATTAATGAGGGGGTAGTATACACCGATCAATTTCTTCGGTGGTCTCATCTCATCTATAAGCGAAACATCGAGATGAATAGATAGAATGATATCGGCACCCGCAGTAATTTCTTTTCTTTCCTTTACCAAAGCTCCGCTCCGGGTGTAAAGACTATCATCAGAAAATGCGGCAGCACCTGCGCCTTTTTCTATCCACACCTCCCATCCTTTTTTCAGAAGTGCGGTTGCAGCATCGGGTAACAGGGATACTCTGGATTCATAACCGGGCTCTTTCAATACGCCTATTATCATAGTCCTTGGT
>DATCKB010000183.1:0-8448 GCA_036562505.1 Parasegetibacter sp.
GTATCATTCTGAGTGTAGCGCGAAATGTGGAACAGAACGAAGGTAAATCAGAGCAGGAGCCGGCAACAGAAATTCCTAACGGAAATTAATATTCGAAAAGTGAGTAAACGGATCATAATTGCAGGAGGAGGAACAGGTGGGCATATATTTCCGGCAATCGCAATAGCGAATGCTATTAAGAGCAAAGCCCCCGAAACAAAGATTTTGTTTGTGGGTGCCGAAGACCGGATGGAGATGGAGAAAGTGCCTCAGGCTGGTTATGAAATAAAAGGTCTGACAATAGCCGGATTTAACAGAAGTTCTTTGATAAAAAATATCTCACTTCCCTTTAAGCTGATAAAAAGCTTTATGCAGGTGAAGAAGATATTCAGGGATTTTCCCCCGGATGTTGTGATTGGTGTGGGCGGTTATTCAAGCTTTCCCGTTCTTCGGATGGCTCAGCAAAAGGGTATTCCAAGCTTTATTCATGAGTCGAATTCTTTTGCAGGGAAATCGAATATGATGGTTGGAAAAAAAGCGACCAGAATATTTGTAGCTACGGAAGGAATGGAGAAATTTTTTCCGCAGGAGAAAATAATGATCACGGGTAATCCTGTGAGAAAAAATATTTCAGGTAACAGAATTCACCGAGACGAAGCCATCCGGTTTTTCGGATTGAATGCAGACAAGAAAACGGTGCTGGTTACCGGAGGTAGTTTGGGCGCAAAGGGAATAAATGAGGCAATAGATAAGGGTGTGGATGAACTGACGAAAAACGATATCCAGTTGATCTGGCAAACCGGAAAGCCTTTTGCAGACCGGGCTGCACATCACGCTGCAGAAAACAGAAATGTTTGGATCAACAGTTTTATCAGTGAAATGGAGTATGCATATGCAGCAGCTGACATCGTCGTGTCAAGAGCAGGTGCGATGGCTATAGCAGAGCTTTGTATCGCGAAAAAGCCTTTGATACTGGTGCCATTTCCATTTGCTGCTGAAGATCACCAGACAGTAAATGCAATGTATCTGGAGAAAAGAAATGCCTGTGTAATGGTAAAAGATCAGGAAGCAGGAGAAAAGTTAATTCCTGAAATACTGAAACTCGTGAAAGATGAAGCCAGGCAGGAAGAAATGAGAAGAAATGTGGGAATGCTGGCTGTGGATGATGCAGATGAAAAAATAGCAGACGCAATATTAGAGTATTTGAATGATTGAGCTGAAAGACATAAAGAAGATTTATTTTATCGGAATCGGTGGTATTGGTATGAGTGCCATTGCCCGCTATTTCCATGCTCTCGGTGTACCGGTCAGCGGATACGACAGAACCCGCACTGCCCTCACCCGTGCACTGGAAGACACCGGCATTGCTATACATTACGAAGATGATGTTAATCAGGCGCCGAAAGATGTATCACTGGTGGTATACACCCCGGCAGTGCCAAGGGAACATGGTGAGTTGAATTTCTACCGGGAAAATAATTATCCCGTGCTGAAAAGAAGTGACGTGTTGAAAATCATCACAGAAAACGCATATAATATCTGCGTGGCAGGAACTCACGGAAAAACTACGATGAGTACTATGATCGCTCACCTGCTTCGGGATAGCGGATATGGTTGTAATGCATTTTTAGGAGGAATATCGGCTAACTATGATACCAACTTTTGGAGTAGCAGCAGAAACCTTTGTGTAGTGGAAGCCGATGAATTTGATCGCTCTTTCCTTAAGCTTAGCCCCGATGTGGCAATTATCACAGCTATGGATCCTGATCACTTGGATATCTACGGATCCGACCAGGATTTCAAGGAAGCGTTTACCGCTTTTTCATCGCGGGTGAAAGAAGGCGGACTTCTGCTTTATAAATACGGGCTGGATCTGGAAAAGTCGGCAACCAGGGAAAGATATAGTTATAGTTTGACTAACACCAACGCGGATATACATGCGCAGAATGTGCAGGTGGTTAACGGCGGATATGAATTCGATGTGGTAATTAAACTTAAAGCTGGTAAGACCATTAATGGTTGCCGGCTGGAAATGGGCGGATTACATAATGTGGAGAATGCTGTTGCTGCCATTGCTGTGGCGCAGTATGTTGGAATAAATGAAGACGCTATCCGGAAAGGTATAGCTTCTTTCAAAGGAGTAAAAAGAAGGTTTGAATATCATGTGAAGTCAGAATCACAGGTATATATAGATGATTATGCACACCATCCTGAGGAGCTTAAGGCATTGCTGGGAGGTGTAAAGAATCTTTTTTGTGACATGAGAAGCACGATATTATTTCAACCGCATCTGTATTCACGTACCCGTGATTTCGCAGAAGGTTTTGCTGAAAGTCTGCAGATGGCTGATGAAGTAATTCTGCTTCCCGTTTACGCAGCGCGTGAAAAGCCCATACCGCAAATAACCAGCGAATGGCTTGCAGAGAAAATGGCCATGCCCGTTCGTGTGATTGAAAAAGAAAAAGTGTTAGACTGGTTGAGGGAAGATTTTCTGAAGCGTGAAGACCAGGTAGGTAGAGTGCTTATTACTGCCGGAGCGGGTGATATAGATAACTTGGTTGAACCGATTAAAAATATTCTGTCTGGAAACTCAGACAACAGTGTACCCGTCTGACATTCTCGTGTAAGGAGTTTGTCGGGCGGGACATAACAAGAAAGGAATATGGCGAAGATAAGAATCAGAAAATGGATGAGAGTAACAGCCTGGTTGCTGTTAATGTGCGGAGTTCTGGTGATTTTTATTGCTGCCGTCAATCATAAAGGTGAGCTGGCCTGCAGCGGAGTAGATATAGAGGTAAATGGTGAAGGAACTGCCTTGTTTATTGAAAATAAGGAAGTGATCAGAATGCTTGGTGGGGGCGGAGAGGAAAAGATAAAAGGCAAATCACTGAGTCAGTTTGATCTGAAAAAGATGGAGGAAGTGTTAGAAAGAAATGTATGGATAAGAAATGCCGAACTCTATTTCAACAATCAATTGAAGCTCAGGATAAAGATAGATGAAGCAAAACCGATAGCCAGGATATTCACCACCAAAGGAAGTTCTTTTTATATCGATAGCAGCGGGGCAAAATTGCCTCTGTCTGAAAAGTTTTCAGCACGACTGCCCGTGTTCACCGGGTTTCCCTGGGAAAGCGGAAAGATGAGCAGGGCGGATAGTGTTCTGATGAACCAGGTGCGTATAATGGCTGAAATACTAAATAGTGATCCCTTCTGGGAGGCACAGATATCACAGGTGGATATAACTCCGTCCCGGAATTTTGAGTTATACCCTCTGGTAGGTGACCATGTGATAGAGATGGGACCAGGAGAGAACCTCGAAGAGCAGTTCAGAAGGTTGATGGTTTTCTATAAGGGAGTTCTGGTGCATTCGGGATTGAATATGTACAGCAGAATTAAAGTTCAATTTGATAAACAGGTAATAGGAGTAAAAAAACAACAACAACTATAAACAAATAGGTATGAGTACTGAACAAAATCCAATCATTGTAGGCCTCGATATCGGGACTACCAAAATCGCTGCAATAGCAGGAAGAAAAAATGAATTTGGAAAGCTGGAAATCCTCGGTTTCGGACGCGCGAATTCAAATGGTGTAAAGCACGGACAGGTGTTGAATATTGATGAAACAATAAAAGCCATCCGCATGGCTCTCGACAACTGCTGCGCCAGCAATCCCGATCTGACCATTCGTGAAGTATATGTAGGGATCGCCGGTCACCATATTAAAAGTCTTCAGACACGTGGTGATATTGTAAGGCAGAATACTGATGAAGAAATTTCACAGAAGGAAATCGATCAGCTTATCAATGATCAGTACAAAACCTATATTCCCGCAGGAGATCAGATTATTGATGTGATTCCGCAGGAATTTACCGTAGATAATTTCCAGAATATACCGAATCCGATCGGATATGGTGGAGTAAAGGTGGGAGCAAATTTTCACATCATTACCGGAGATAAAAATGCGATCAGGAATATCAACCGGGCGGTTGAAAAAAGCAATCTGATCACCAAAGATCTGGTACTTCAACCTCTGGCATCCGCAGCTGCAGTAATGGGAAATGAAGATGTTGAAGCCGGTGTGGCGATAGTTGATATCGGTGGTGGCACAACTGACCTTGCCGTTTTCTATGAAGGAATTCTGAAACATACGGCAGTTATCCCTTTCGGGGGTGAAAACATTACAGCAGATATCAAAACAGGTTTGGGTGTTTTGAAAACCCAGGCGGAACAAATGAAAGTTCAGTTCGGGTCTGCCCTGGCAAACGAGGCCAAGTCTAATGCTTACATCACAATTCCGGGTATGCGCGGTATGCCGTCGAAGGATATCAGCGTGAAAAATCTGGCAAATATTGTTCAGGCAAGAATGAGCGAAATTCTTGAATTCGTAAGTTATCATCTTAAGCAGGTCGGACTGGAAGGTAAAATGCTTAATGGTGGTATAGTGCTTACAGGTGGAGGTTCTCAGCTCAAACATCTGATTCAGTTAACTGAATACGTAACAGGAGTTAATGCAAGAATCGGTTATCCGAATGAGCATCTTGCAGCCGGTCACATTGAAGAGCTGACCAAACCGACCTATTCAACCTGTATAGGACTGATACTGAAAGGCTACAGCGATTATGAACATAGCCGTAAGCGCTTTGAAGAGAACCACATCAAAGTTTCTGTTCCGGAAACATTAAAGCAGGAACCCGTGCCGGTAACTGAACCTGTTTCCGTAGAGGACTCAGCTCCTAAACGGACTCTTGGAAGCAGAATCGGACTAAAGGATTTCTGGGGCAAATTCAAAGATGGTTTGATAGATATTTTTAAAGATGAAGAAGATGCAAAGCTGAACTAGTTCTTGTGCTGAATAATTTACTTACTTATTAACCTGTATTAAATTAAAAATTATGATTCATTTTGATTTGCCCAAAGAAAAATCAAGCATCATAAAGGTGATTGGAGTTGGTGGTGGCGGTAGCAACGCTGTAAATCATATGTATAGTCAGAATATTGAGGGGGTGAATTTTATCATTTGTAACACGGATGCACAGGCGCTTGCGCAGAGCAGTATACCAAATAAAATACAGCTTGGCCCATTGTTGACACAAGGGCTCGGTGCCGGGGCAAATCCGGAAATCGGGCGTCAGGCTGTTGAAGAAAGTCTGGATGAAATCAGAAGTATCCTGGAAGTAAACACCAAGATGGCTTTTATTACAGCAGGAATGGGAGGTGGAACCGGAACAGGTGGTGCACCGATCATTTCAAAAATCTGTAAAGATCTTGGTATTCTCACAGTTGGTATTGTTACCACACCATTCGCGTATGAAGGTAAGAGAAGGCAGCAACAAGCACAGGATGGAATTAACAGAATGAAAGAATACGTTGATACCCTTCTGGTAATCAGTAACGATAAACTCCGCCATCAGTTCGGAAATCTTACCATGCGTGCTGCATTTTCAAAAGCTGACAACGTATTGGCCACCGCTGCAAAATGTATTACGGATGTTATCAACAGTACCGGCCAGATAAACGTTGACTTTGCAGATGTTTGCACGGTAATGAGAAACGGGGGTGTGGCCATCCTCGGAAGTGCTACAGCCGAAGGTGAAAACCGGGCTCAGAAAGCTATTGAAGATGCGTTGAATTCACCATTGCTGAATGATAATGATATCAGGGGCGCACGCTGGATTCTGATAAATATTAACTCTGCCGAAGGTGACAACGAATTCACCATGGACGAGGTGGAGATTATTCAGAATTATCTGCTTAGTCAGGCAGGTGATGATACGGATGTTATCCTGGGCATGGGTTACGATAATAGTCTCGATAATAAGATAGGCATAACGTTGATTGCCACCGGATTTGAACATAAGGATCCTTTTGCTACCAAACAAGTTGCTCAACCGGTTGTGAAGAAGGAAGAGAAAATTGTTATGACTTTGGGTGAGCCTGATGCAGAGAAAAAACTGTATGCTCCTCCGGTAAGCCAGAAAGTGGAAGAAGAAAAAGTGGATCCGCTGGCACCAGTTATTAAGGAAGCACCTGTTGCAGAACAGCCCTTACATGCCGGAGTGGCGACGCCTATTGAACTCAAGCTTGATTTTAATGATGAGGTTTCAGCGAAAAAAGAAGATGAACAACCTGTTCAGCTCAATTTGTCAAAGCCCGAAAATCCGGCTGTATCACAGCCTGCGAATAAAGAAGCTGTTGTAGCTACCAGCAACTCCGGCGGCTATTTAGCCAAGCCATCCAATATCTACACGGAGACCACACCGGAGTTAAACAGTCAGAATATCCCTATGGCAGAACCCACTTTTACGCCAGAACGTAACAATGAACCGGTCATTGATATGCAGCTGGTGTTTAAGGAGGAAATTCCATTGGCGGCGGATACGCCAAATGCGGATCACACTCAGGACATCACCAATTCAACCTTTTTTTCTGAAGAGGAACCAGCGATGCTGGACGAGTCAGAAATTCAAAAAAGGAAAGCCGCGGAAAGGATACAGAAACTGCGCAATCTATCCTTTAACATCAACGGCAATGACCCTAACAATGAGTTTGAAACCGTGCCGGCATACATCCGCCGCAACATGGAATTGTACAACAGTTCCTCGCTTGCTACAGTTGAAAACTTTTACAGCAGTATGTCTGTAAAATCAGATGAAAATAATCAAGGTCAAATCAGTACTATCAATACCTTTCTGGAAGGAAAGAAGCCAGATTGACATCGTGAAGAGTGAAGATTTGTTTTTAGTTGTTGCATCCCGCCCGTAAGGGCGGGATGTTTTTTATATGAATTGCTTAGCTCTTGCCCTGGAAAAAAAGATTCCGGCTGATGGCTAGTTTCTTACCGGTTTACCACTCTTAAGAACGCTCTGAAGGCGTTCGAGAGTTTTCTTTTCGCCGCAAAGTGAAAGAAATGCCTGACGTTCCAAATCAAGGAGGTATTGTTCAGATACTAATGTAGGTTCACTTAAATCACCTCCACACATCACGTAGGCAAGTTTTTTCGCAATCAGTACGTCATGATCGGTAGCATAATTACCCCTCCACATTCCGTGAATACCGGCATACAATGCACCGAGGGCAGAGCGACCCAGAACGCGAACATCGTTACGCGGTACGGGAGCGGTATAGCCACTATCGAATAATTCAATAACCGATCTCTTGGCTTCCCCGATTCTTCTGGCTGTATTCGGGCTAATCTCGTCCAGACCCTTGCGCAGAATGCCCATTTCCATTGCCTCATGAGCAGATGTGGAAACTTTTGCGGTTGCTATTTGTAAAAATCTATTCTTCAACGTAATAGTTTCCGGCTCTTCTTCGTGCATTTCATCAGATGCTCTTAATACCAGTTCCTTTGTTCCTCCACCTCCCGGAATAAGGCCAACTCCCAATTCAACCAGACCCGCATATGTTTCCGCAGCTGCACAGACCTTGTCGGCATGCAGACTCATTTCACAGGCACCACCCAGCGTTAAACCATGTGGAGCAACCACAACAGGAACACCTGAGTATCTGACGCGCATCATTGTATTCTGGAACATCCGGACTGCCATATCCAGCTCATCATACTCTTGTTCTATGGCGAGCATAAAAATCAATCCCACGTTGGCACCTGCCGAAAAGTTTGCTCCATCATTACCTATTACCAATCCCTTGAAGTTCTTCTCGGCCAGCTCAATTCCTTTCTGTACTCCGGACAATACATCGCCTCCGATACTTCCCATCTTGGTGTTCCACTGCAACCCGAGCACATCATCACCCAGGTCATATACTGTACAAGCGCTATTTTTCCAGACAGTTTTATCAGAGAAGTTTTTCATGATAATGAAGGCGCCCGAACCGGGAATTTCTTTGTAAGAGCGGGACCTGATATCATAATATAATTTCCTTCCACCTTCGGTTTTATAGAAGCTTGTGATTCCTGCTTCCAGCATTTCTTTCACCCAGGAGGCAACGGTATAACCAGCTTCTTCCATGTGGTTAACCAGTTTTGATACTCCGAGAATGTCCCAGGTTTCAAATGGTCCCAGCTCCCAACCGAATCCGGCCATCATGGCATCATCAACTCGGTAAAGTTCGTCGGCTATTTCCGGAATGCGGTTAGAAACATAGGCAAACAGTCCCTGGTGAAATGTTTTGTAAAATTCTCCGGCCTTATCGGAAGCATTATATAACGTTTTTAATCTTGTTGCAAGATCATCTATCGATTTTGAAGTTTCAAGAGAAGCAAATTTGGGTTTCACACGAGCGTGATATTCCATTGTGCTTAAATTCAAAGTCAGAATTTCTGACTGTTCTTTCTCATCCTTGATTTTCTTAAAGAAGCCTTGTTTAGTTTTATCTCCCAGCCACTTTTTCTCTACCATCTGATTTAGCCACAACGGTAACTTAAAGCTTTCGCGGGCCTCATCGGTGGGACAACTCTGATAAACTCCTTCGGCAACTTTTGCCAGGGTATCAATACCTACAACATC
>DATCKB010000362.1:0-15469 GCA_036562505.1 Parasegetibacter sp.
AACCGAGGGAATCAAAAACAGAGATCCGAATTTTCGCAGGAATTGGAAAAAAGCTAAAGATGCAGGAATTATTCGCGGTGCATATCATTTTTTTCTGCCTACCAAAAGCGGAAGGCTGCAGGCTGAAAATTTTATTAAAAATGTTGAATTGATGAAAGGCGATCTGCCGCCTGTACTTGATGTTGAAGTTACTTATGGTGTACCCGCTAAAAAAATCAGAGAAGAAGTAAAAATCTGGCTTAATATAGTTGAGCAACATTACCGGGTTAAGCCAATTATTTATACTAACGTTTCATTCTACAATCACTATCTGGGAGAGAAATTTGATGAATACCCGCTTTGGGTTGCACATTATCTTCAAAAAAAACAACCGAGAATCAGCCGAGACTGGCATTTCTGGCAGTACAGTGAAACAGGAAGGGTCAATGGTATCAGAGGAAATGTGGATTTTAATGTTTTCCGGGGTGATTCTACCGATTTCAGGAGCCTGCTGGTGAACGAAAATTAATACCGAAACAAAATTGCATCAGAAGAGAAGGCTTGAGGCTACTCAGCAGTTTTGAAATTGCAACAATTAGTCATAGCTTTGAAACAGCAACAAATACTTTATTATGAAGCGCTTTATTATTTTATTTTCCGCGATAGCAGTGGTCTTTTTTGCGTGCGGGGATGGAGGTGAAAAAGTAGAAAAAGAGGACGTTCCTCTTAAAGAAACAAATCTAAAGACCGGAGAAAAGCCGGGGGAGAAAAATGAGTCTCAGGATATTAAAAATAGTGCGGATTATAAAAAAGGATTATCGCTGGTGGCTAAATCTGACTGCATCACCTGTCATGCAGTGGACTCTAAATTGATCGGTCCGTCTTACCGCGACATCGCCAATAAATATGAGAATACGGAAGAAAACCGGGAAATGCTTGCCGGCAAAATTATTGACGGCGGAAAAGGAGTATGGGGTGATGTGCTGATGACACCGCATAAAGGTTTGTCGAAGGATGACGCCCTAACAATGGTGAAATATATTATGACGTTGAAGAACAATTAAGTGTCGTAAAAAACAAAAAGGGCAGTTTTAATACTCCTCTGCCTGCTTAAAGATGTAAATAAAATCGTTCACATCTACATCGTTCAGATGTAAAATTCCCTTGATAGTTACCCTGTCGTCGGTCTTGTATTTTTTTGGTTTGTTCTTGAACTTCAGTGAGACTACCGACTCCGGACCGCTTTTTCCGCAAAAATAACAGGAAGAAAACGGAGTTGCAGACAGGGCATATAATCCCTCATTAATATTCAATGGAATCATATAGCCACTGATATAGCATAGTTTGCCGTTCAGTGCTTTTACATCTTTCCCGAAGATTGGATACATGAAGTCTAGCTGTGCTTCCTTATTGAAACGGGCTTCATATTCCACGTTACTTAAAAAATCCCAGGTAAGTTTTATTGGCTTCTCCTGATTTAGCTCATTGATTTCTAGTGAGTTTTTAGTAATCGGAGGATATACCGTTTTGTCCTCAGCCACATTTCTGTAGAATCCGAAAGAGGCGGTTTTTAAGGAACTATTATGTTTACAAAGGGACGAAAAATTGAGGCAGGAAACCCCAATCAGAAGTACAATTACAATGTGTATATTATTCGTTTTAAACATCAGCGAGTGTTTTTGAAATATTCAACTTATATGCTTTCCAGGCAGGAACAGTTGCTGCTAGTGCTGCTATCACCAACATCAAAATTAAGATTGTTATTTCATTAAGAAATGGTAAAGTATAGTCAGGGGTTGTTGTATTATATTCTCCCGGGAGCATTGAAATGGCCAGGAAAAAGAAAAATCTACCCAGAATTATAGCTGAAATGAATCCTGCGATCGTTAAAATCCAGCTTTGAATAAATACAAGCTGAAGTAAACTGCTTTTCTTCGATCCCATACTTCTCATAAGCGCAAGCTCATGTTTGCGCTCGTTTAATGAATATATCAGTGTGATAAACAAGCTTATTCCCGCAAGTATCAATAATCCCCAGGCGATATTTTTTAAGGCCTCTGCGCCCATTCCGAACAGCGTAAATAAACGGTTGACCTCAATGGCAGGCAGGGCTGCAATAAATGAGGATGACTCATTAATCTGATTCGGGAGCTGAAAAGCTGCCATCGGACTGGTAAATCTGATTATAACTGCGGTGATTTCTTTATTCTCGTTGTTGTGTTCTGCATGGCTGTGACTTTCTTCTGAGTGATTGTGACCGCTATGATCATGGCCGTGATGTTCGTGTGCAGATTCAGTATGACTATGCCTATGATTTCCGTGATCATGACCGTCATGGTCATGATGATCATGATCACCCTGTTCGTGCCCGTTATGTGAATGATCATGTTCTTCATGCACAGCCCATACAGATGCTATGTTACAAAGAAGTAGTCTGTCGACCACCGTCCCGGTTCGGTTAAGGATACCCGTTACTTTATACGGATGTTCATCATGTGTATGTCCGTCGTCAGCAACTTCGCCATGTGTTCCGATAAAGGTATCACCTATTTTAAGTCCGGTTTGCCTGGCCACTTCCGCACCAATTACCGTTTCGAAGTTTTTCTCAAACATCTTGCCTTCTTTCAGTTCAGCGCCAAAGTGTTCAGCGTACGCCGGTGTAGTTCCGACGATTCTGAAATTTTTGTAGCTATCGCCGTATGCAAGTGGTATGGCCGATTTTACCAGGGGGTGTTTCATCCACTTTTCAGCTTCTTTCAGGGGGATATTTCCGGTAGGGTAATCGGCATGATAAACAGCAGAAAGAACCAGTTGGAGCGGGCTGCCTTTTGCACCGAGTACCATATCAATATCCTTGCTGTTCCCATTAAGTTGTTTTTCCGTTTGTTGCTGAAACAAGAGCAGGAAAATAATCAGTGAGCCACTGAGGGTAATCAGTAGCCAGCTCAATATGGCCGAAAGAGGTTTATGCTTAAGGTTTTTTACAGCAATACGGAATATCATGAAAGGGTAATAGTTTGGTTAAAAATAGAATGAAGTCTGTTATCATGCGATACTACCACAAGTGCAGCGCCGGCACGTTGCGACTGGCGCATGAGCAGGTTTGAAACAATTTCACAGTTCTTATCGTCTAAGCTGGAGGTGGGTTCATCGGCCAGGATCAGTTCGGGCTGATGAACAATGGCTCTGGCGATCGACAAGCGCTGCTGCTGGCCCTGACTCATCGTATGAGGAAGAACGTTAGCGTGAGAGGCTATTTCGAGTTCCTCCAAAAGTTCCATAATAGAGGATTCATTGGGTTTAATGCCTGCGAAAACGCAACGAGCTTCCAGATTTTCTTTTACGGTTAACGCACTCAGAAAATGGGATCGCTGGAAAACTATACCAACATGTTTGCCCCGATAAGCATCAAGCCGGGCGCCTTTAAGATGGGAAATGTCTTTATCGCCAATAATTATTCTGCCTGAATCAGGAGGCAACAGTCCGCCAAGGAGATGTAGCAGGGTGGTTTTTCCGGTTCCTGACGGGCCTTTTATCAGCAGTTCATTCCCTTTTTCGCAATAAATATCGGGAAAACTGAATTCCCTTTTTTCATTGTATTTGAAACGGATTGATTCGGTTTTAAGCATAGCCAAAGTTAAGCAGCCCCGGCAATACTTTTTTACCGTTCTTACTATTCTTCCGTTAAAATTATGACTGTTGGTTTTTATTCTGAACTACTTCTTCCTCCGTTTCTATTTCTACCACTTTGGTGGAGACAGAAAATTCGTTGGGTTTTATTTCTTCGCCAAATTTCAGTGCGTAAGCTCTTGTAAACTCTGCACCGAAGTATAGAATAAACGCTGAATAATAGACCCATAACAAGAGAATAACCAGCGAGCCGGCGGTACCGTATGTACTTCCGATATTACTCTTGCTTATGTAAAGTGAAATCGCAAATTTTCCAACCATAAATAAAACCGCGGTAGTTAAGGCTCCGGCCATCACATCTTTCCATCGGATATGTGCATCGGGAAGTACTTTAAAAATTAAACCGAACAGAATGGTAGTAACAATAAGTGAAATCAACAAATTGACTGCATAAAAAATAGCTACAGCTACATCAGGAAACGCGTTTTGTAATCTACCGCTGAGTCCTTCGATTAATCCGGTTATCGCCAGAGACACCAGCAAAATAAAACCCAGACTAACAATTACCGAGAAAGATAACAACCTTGTCTTAATAAGCCTCCAAATTCCTTTCTGAGGTTTGGGTTTAAGTTGCCATATTGTATTGATGGATCCCTGAATATCAGCGAACACTGTAGTAGCACCAATCAGAAGGGTTATGATACCTATAATTGCTGCAAAACTATTTTTGTTATCGAGATAGGCGTTTTTAATGATCTGCTCCATTTGCCGGGCAGTGTCTTCACCAACAAATGATTGAATCTGGTTATAAATACTTCCTTCAATGGCTTCTCTTCCAAAAAAAACACTACATAAGTATATGATTACTATCAGTAGTGGTCCCATTGAGAAAATGGTATAGTAGGCCAGGGAACCGCTGAGTTTGGGCACCTGATCATTTCCAAAACCTTCAAAGGATTCTTTCAATACCTGCCAGAGGCCTTTAAGGGAGAGTTTCTTTTTCTGAATTGAATCGGGTTGATTTGTCATTCATTTCTTTTTTAGATTACTGACGATCATACGGTTATGCTTTTGACCATATCTTATGCAATAACTTTACCAGCAAGGGGAGTTTATTTGATGTCCTCAACTCTGTTCATTAAATTTGGTTAAACCTTTTTCATTTTAACCTGAGTTTTCAATCAGTAATTAATAAAAAGCTCCCATGAACCGGGAACCCTTCAATGAATATAATACCTGGCATCGGCTCCTGGAAGGTGATGAGGAGGCTTTTTATAGTTTCTATAACCAGTACTATTTCTATCTGATTCATATTGGAATGAAAATCTGCGGAGATCCGGAATTAGTGAAGGATTCACTACACGATTATTTTATGCAGCTTTGGGAAAGACGGACGTCGGTAGGTGAGGTAAGAAATATAAGAGGATATATAGCTCGCGCATATAAGAACACCTTGATTCATGCGCTGGAGAGGCTGAAGCGATTGCCGGCCGATAATGATTACGGCGAAACTCATTCGGAATTCCGGACACCGGCCCACGAGGAAACAATTTTGCAAAACGAGCAACAACAGGAACGCGATGAGCTTTTAACCAGAGCGATAGCTACGCTTCCCGATCGTCAGCGTGAGCTATTGTTTTATCGCTACTACCTAGGTATGACTCCGGAACAGATCGCTTCTAAAACAGGACTTTCTGTACGAACCGTTTATAATCACATCCACCGTGCACATAACCATCTTCGTACGTATTTTTCTCCCAGTCAGTTACCTGATTTTCCGGGTTTGATCATCATATTAATTCCCGCTCTTCAGGCTTTTTCAGAAAAAATTTAAAAATTCCTTCTGCGCGCTGGTAAAAATCGCTGTTTCATGCAACTGTTACAAAAACAACATGCATGAGCGCATTTGAAAAGGAGGTTGAAAAGCTTATAAACGATGATTCCTTTATCAGTTATTTTCTGCGGAAAGATGAACAGGACATAGTTTACTGGGAAACCATTCTCCTGACGCAGCCTGATAAGAAGCCTGTGGTGGCAGAAGCTCTCAACCGGTTAACGCAGATGAATAAGGCTTTAAAAGACGTTGAAAGACAAAGAGCTGTAGACCGGTTGAGGAAAGCGGTGGAGATGCAAAAGTCTGAATTGCCGGTTATTGAAACCGTATGGCAAAAAATCAGTTGGCACCAAAAATACGGTCGCCGGTTAGCTGCCGCCGTGATGACCGGTCTTCTGGTTGTTTCAGCTCTTTATTTCTACAGGCCTTCGGAAAAATCACCATCTCTCTCAAAGATGACTACCAAAGAAGGGGAAAGGAAAAGTTTTCTTCTTCCCGACGGTTCTCAGGTTATACTGAACGGAGGAAGCCAGCTTGAAATTATGGCTGGATTTAACGACAACACCCGTGAGGTTCAATTAAAGGGTGAAGCTTATTTTGACGTAACAAAAAACAGTAAGCGACCATTTATAATTCATACCAGTACTATGCACGTTAGGGTATTGGGAACTGCATTCAATGTGAAAGCATATGAAGATGAGGCACTAGATGAAACCTCTTTAATCAGGGGTGAGGTTGAAATCACACTCACCCGTGAAGCTTCGGGAAAAACCTACCTGCTCAAGCCATTGCAAAAATTAGTGGTAAATAAAGAGTTGGTGGCGAGGATAATTCATACGCAAAATGATTTACCGGATTCAGATCAGGAAATGGTGAAACTGGACTCATTGCGTCAAAGCCGGTTAATTGACGGACTGACTGAAACTGCATGGACGGAAAACCGGCTGGTTTTTGAAAATGAGACTCTGAGTGATGCGGCCAGAAAAATTGAAAAATGGTACGGCGTTGAAGTTGAGTTTAAGAACCAGTCGTTACAGCACCTAAGGTATACAGGTACTTTCGATAAGCAGAATATCGAAAAGGTGCTGGAAGTAATCCACTTGACCATACCTGTACTTCATTACAGGTTCGAAGGCTCCGGAAAAGTAATTTTTTATTGAGAATATTAATGGAAAGAAATGAAATAACATAAACACAAGAGGGATGCGCAAACATCCCCCTGCTAAGTTTTTCGAAACAGGAAAGATGTGGTTGTCTGGCCCTGTTTCTATTATTCACTTAAACTACGCGAAGGTATGCAAAATTGCAAAACCGGCCAGTATGCTCATGGCCGTGCCAAAATTATCAGGCTAATGAAATGGACTGCGTTTCTCTTGTTGGGGGGCTGTCTGCAGGTGGCGGCTTCGGGTTTTTCGCAAGACACAGAACTTACAATCAGCGAAAAGCAAATCAAGCTGAATAAGTTTTTTAAACTACTGGAGAAAAAGACTGATTATCATTTTTCTTACAGCAGCAATTTTATTCCTCTTGAGGCCCGGATTGATGTGGAGGCTGAGAATGAGAAATTCTCTTCTCTCCTGAAAAGAGTTCTTCGTTCCCTGCAACTTGATTACAAACTGGTTGATGAACGTCTGGTAGTCATAGTTGCTTTAAACCGGGATAGTCCGCCTTTACCTGCTGACACACTGATTAATGTTAAGGGTCGGGTAAGAGATAATGCAGGTAACCCTGTTGCCGGTGCTACGATTCAGGTGAAGAATGATGGAAAAAGTGTTGTGTCAAATGATAATGGTCAGTTTGTTTTAAATGCTATTCCCCGAAACTCCGTTTTAATTGTTACCAATGTTTCTTATGAAACACAGGAAATAGCGGTAATGGGTAGAACCGATCTGCTCATTACGTTGAGCACGCGGATCGTAGCATTGGAGGATGTAGTGGTAACAACCGGAATTTATCAGCGGCCCGTAGAAAATTTTACAGGGGTTGCATTAAGTTTTTCGGATTCTGATCTTCGCAGGGTAAGTAACAGAAACGCCCTCGATGCGGTAAAAGCATTGGATCCCTCTTTCCGAATTCCGGAGAATATAAGTTTTGGTTCTGATCCTAACCAGATTCCGCAGATACAGATCCGCGGAGCAAATAGTTTACCAAACACTGAAACGAGTAATAGCACGGAAGTGAATTTAAGGGGAGACTTTATCGACAATCCCAATCTTCCACTTTTCATTCTGGATGGTTTCGAAGTGTCTGTGAAAAGGATTTACGATCTCGACATGAATATGATCGCACAAATCACTCTCCTGAAAGATGCGGCTGCAACAGCCATTTATGGCTCCAGAGCAGCAAACGGAGTAGTGATTGTTGAAACGAAACAACCGGAGAAGGGAAAGCTTCAGCTTAATTATAACAGCAATTTCACCTACACTTTGCCGGATCTGACGAGTTACCATTTACTTAATGCAGAGCAGAAGCTGGAACTGGAGAGGGTTTCGGGTGTTTATTTTGACGAATACCTGAATAGTCGTCATGGTTTCTATGAACTCTATCACCAGCGCCTGGCAGAGGTCAGCCGGGGGGTGAATTCATATTGGCTTTCTCAACCCTTGCGTAATTCATTCGGACATAAGCATAATATTTACGTTGGCGGCGGGGATGATTATATGCGATACGGGGCAGACTTCAGTTATAACAACGATAACAACGGAGTGATGAAAGGCTCGGGCCGTTCGAACTATTCCGGTGGAGTTAATTTGTTATACCGGTATAAAAAAATATCCGTTAGAAATTATTTCAGTTTTGTAGCAAACAAGGCTACCCGTTCACCCTATGGGTCTTTTACCCGATACGCTGAACTTAATCCATACTGGCGGGTAAGGGATTCAATGGGTAATATTCCAAAAGTTCTTGAAGAGGCAATAGGAATGTACGGTTCTCCCTACTACATCTATAACCCGATGTACGATGCCACGCTCAATACAAGAAATGAAACCCGTTACCTGAACCTGTCCAATAATACCGTGCTGCAGTGGGATCTGAATTCCGATTTCAAAATACGGGGTCGGTTCAGTATCTACACGCAGCGGGATCACTATGAAAAATTTCTTCCAGCGGAAGCGATCAAATTCGCTGAGTACACCGGAAGCAATTTTTACAGGAGAGGAGAATATTCTGAATCTAACGGTGAACAGCTGAATTTTCAGGGTGATCTAACTATCAACTATGGACGAAATATTGGAAAGAATGTCCTCTATGGCACCGCAGGCTTCCAGTTTCTTCAGGATACCTACAAGAGTAGTGGTATGAATGCAGTGGGATTTCCAAATCAAAATCTCGACAACATAGGGTTTGCCTATGCCTACGAAGTTGACGGAAAACCCTACGGAAACGAAACAATACGCCGTACTGCCGGCTTTCTGGCTAATGCCAGCTACGCTTATGATAACAAATATTTGTTTGACCTTTCTGTAAGAACTGACGGCTCATCACAATTCGGAGCAAATAAAAGGTTTGGCCTGTTCTGGTCTGTTGGAGCAGGGTGGAACCTGCATAAGGAATCCTTTATCGCAGAAATGTTCTCTAAGGTAAATCGTCTTCGCCTGAGAGCATCTTTCGGCTCAACCGGTTCGCAGAATTTCCCGTCTTATCTTGCCCTGCAGTCGTACCGTTATGTTCCCGACCAGCAATACCGTTCAACAATCGGAGCAACATTGATGGGACTGGGTAACCCTAACCTGCAATGGCAACAGAACTATAAAACCAATTTAGGTGCCGACATAGATCTTTATCAAAGCAGACTGGCAGTCAGAGGAAATTATTATATAGAAAGAACCAACTCACTGATTACTTCACTTTCAACTCCGCCGTCACAGGGATTTTCAAGTTACCGGGCTAATCTTGGAAATATAGAAAATAAAGGAGTTGAACTCTATCTAACAGGAGTGCTGGTAAAGAAAGATAAACAGGGAATCAGATGGAGTGTGAATACAGGTATCTTCCATAACAAAAATCGGATTCTGTCTATTTCTGAATCATTGAAAGAACAGAATGATCTGCAAAGGGAAAAATCATCCTCATCCACCAAGCCTGTTTTATTGCTGGAAGAAGGTAAGTCACAGACAGGCATATACGCAGTTCGTTCGCTTGGAATAGACCCGTCTAACGGATACGAAATTTATGTAAAGAGGGATGGTTCATTAACATATACATGGGATCCGCTTGATCAGGTTTTGGTTGGAGACGCAGCAGCGAAGGTTTACGGTACAATCGGAACAGATCTGTTATATAAAGGTTTTTCCATGAATGTTGTGTTCAGAGCAAGTCTGGGCGGAGACATGTATAATCAAACGCTGGCCGACCGGGTTGAAAATGCAAATCTTACAAAGAATGTAGATATAAGGGTGCTCGAGGAAAGATGGCAGAAACCCGGAGATGTCACGTTGTATAAGGGAGTAGTGGATATGGCCGGAAAACCGAGAACCGATGTGACGCGGGCAACTTCAAGGTTTGTTCAGAAGAATAACACTATTTATTGCGATGCTATTACACTTGGATACGAGTTCAATAATGCCTTTGTGAATAAATTAAGCATGCGTTATCTGAGACTGAATTTCTATATGAATAATCTGTTTACTATTTCATGTGTTAAACAGGAACGGGGACTGGATTACCCGTTCGCGCGGACTTATTCATTGTCATTGCAAACTTCATTTTAAAGCAACAGCTATTTATAAAATTATTAAAAGAATTCTGATGAATAAGAAAAATAACATCACAACATTTTTCAGCCAGGTTGCGTTTGCTCTGGTACTGATTAGTGTCTTCGGGTGTAACAAATGGCTGGATGTTAAACCCAAAACAGAGGTGAAGGAAGATGAACTGTTTAAAACAGAAAGTGGTTTTAAAGATGCTTTGTCCGGACTATACGTTTCACTTACCAGCACTGAAACCTATGGCGACTATCTTACACTTAGCTTTCTGGATGTACTGGCTCAGAGATATTATATGCAAAGTAACTATGCTAATTATCAGGTCAGCCAGTATAATTATGAAGATGCAGGTGTACGTTCCAAACTGAAAGGTATCTGGTTAGGCATGTATAATGCAATTGCCAATGCCAACAATATAATTAAGTTTTCAGATCAGAATAAAAGTGTTTTGTCTGATGTAGACTATGCTCTGATAAAAGGAGAGGCACTGGGTTTGCGCGGATTCCTGCATTTTGATCTGCTTCGTATGTTTGGTCCGACATATGCTGAAAGTCAGAAGCCATCAATTCCTTACGCGAATACTATAGGATTGGACGTATACGAGCAGTTGACTGTTGAGCAGGTTGTCGACAAAATTGTTGAAGATCTGAAAGCAGCAGAGCAATTGCTGAGTGTATATCCTGATATTCCGGATCTCGAAGATGATCCGCCTGTGAACTCTCTGCTGGGTTTTCGCCAGAATCATTTCAATTACTGGGCAGCGAAGGCAACCCTTGCACGGGTTTACCTATTCAAAGGAGACAAACCTCAGGCGTTAAATTATGCACAGCAGGTAATCGGATCCGGAAAATTCAGATTTGTGTTACAAACCGAAATAGATGGCACAGGAATCACTGTAGACCGTGTATTCACCAAGGAGCATATTTTTTCGCTGCACGATGTTAAGCTGACTCCAAAAATTGAAACTTATTTTAAAGGGAAGTCGCTCACTTCACTTACTCATAATCTCAATGTGATAGATCTTGTTTTTGAAGTAGCTTCAGGAGGTTCCAGCGATTACAGAAGAGCATATCTATGGGAAATGGCAGGAGGCCTGAGTAATTATTATCCATCAAAAATGTGGCAGGAAGAATCGGCATCTCAGTCTGTGAAGCAGTTAATTCCTGTTATCCGGTTGCCTGAAATGTTTTACATCGCAGCCGAATGCACAAATGATGTTTCTGCAGCTGTGCAGTTGCTGAATCAGGTTCGCGCAAATCGCGGAATTGCCGCTTTACCAACTACACTAACTTCTGAACAAGTGAATCAGGAAATTTTTAAAGAATACAGGAAAGAGTTTTTCTGTGAAGGTCAGCTTTTCTATTACTATAAAAGGAAAAGCTTCCAGAATATAGAAGGTACTGATAAAACTATGACCAACGCTATTTATGTACTGCCAATGCCTGACGATGAAATATTGTTTGGCAACAGAAAATAATAAAATATTGTTACTATGCGTAAACTAACTAATCTGATATTAATCTGCTGGATTGCCTGCGCATTATCGTCCTGTGAGAAGGCTCAGATCGAATCTTATCAGAACGATCCCCGCATTCATATAATGAGCGGAAGCGGTGGCAGAATTACCGCAGTTCAGTATTCATTTGCTATCCGAAACAGTAGCGTGATAAAAGATACTGTATGGGTCCCTGTTAGAATAATGGGACTTGCGGATGCGAAGCCAAGAAAAATAAACTTTCAGGTAGTTTCCTCGGAAACAACTGCGCAGGAAGGAAAACATTTCAGTCTGACTGATTACACTATGCCTGCGGGTGAATATAAAACCAACTTAGCTATCGTGATATTCAGAACACCTGATCTGCAAGACACGGAAGTAAAACTCCAAATGAAGTTATTGCCATCAGAAGATTTTGAAGTGGGGGTGGGAACAAATCTTGATTATTCCCTGACCATAAATGATATACTGTCTAAGCCGGATAACTGGGACGGAACGCTTCAAAGTAGGTTTGGCGTTTTCAGTAAAGTAAAATTTCGTTTTATGATTGATGTACTTGGATCTGAGGTTATTCAAACCATTACTACTACATCCATTCTGTTGAACGAGTTGCTTTATTATAAACAAAAGGTAAGAAATGCCTGGATAGACTATGAACAGGTACACGGCCCTATGCTGGATGAAAATAATAACCCCATAACCTTTCCGGCTTAGATAATGGCCTGACTGTATTAAGGTTATAAAAGAATTTTAAGACATGACTACTTCTGTCAGATATAAAAATTAACTGATGAAAAAAAATATATTTTGTTATCTGATCTTTGCAATGCTGCTACAAATGCTGTGGCAGGGTTGCTCAAAAGACCTGGGTAATTACGACTATAATCATATCAATGATATTACTATCAGATATGATGAAGACACTTTTTATGTACGCCAGTTTGATACACTGAACATCAAACCTGAAGTACATCAGAGAATTCCTAATGATGCATCTCTGAAATATCAGTGGTATATATATGGCGGTAAAATCGTAAAGGATGAGATTATTCTGTCGAATGAACATGAACTCAATGTTCCGATTCCTGTGGTACCTTATAATATCCCCTATAAGCTTATATTTACTGTAATGGATACTATAACGGGGGTTAAGACCTTCCATGAATTCAAGGTATATGTTTCCAATGCGTTGTCGGAAGGTTGGATAATTCTGGAGGAAAGACCTGAAGGGGCTGATCTGGCGTTGATTGATCCATCGGGAATTGTACTGAGAAATGTTTATTCAGGCGCAAACAACGGAGAGTTTCTACCTTCCGGTGCACACCGCGTATTCAGTAATAAGTCGATTACCGATCAGAACAATTATGTGCTGCTGCAAGATGATATGTATCTGATCGATAAGTTTGATTTCTCTTACCTGGGCTCTTATCCGGATTTCTTTTATGAAGTACCGGAAGTGAGAAATCCTCAGTTTGCCGCCTTCCAGACTACCTTGTTGTTGCCACCGAATTTGGTGATTAACGATGGCGACTTTTATACATATAATCCTTTACTGGGCGTGGGTAAATTAGGTGCAAGAATATCCGGAGATTATAAACTGGCGCCGTTCATGGCTCTGGGTACAAGTACCTATCCCTGTGTGGTTTTTGACCAGAAGAATCATCGTTTCCTTTACCTGGCCAGTGCTAACGCTACTTCCTTGACGGCTTTTATTCCAACACAGACACCTGTTCAACCATTCGATCTGAATGATATTCAGCGAAAGTTACTGGTTCTTGATAAGGGAGCTTCTAATCAGGCTACTGCAATTTTCAAGAATTATCATAACGACAGTTGTTTCTTATATAATATCAACCCAAGTACCACCAATCATAGCCTGGTTGCTACAAAATATCAACCTATGCATGATTGTCCGGATGTACACCGCGCAGTTGGATATGCAATGTCGTGGAGTCTTCCGTTCATTTATTATGCAGTAGATAATAAAGTATACCTGTACGATATCGGTGCGAACAACGCAAGGTTGGTATATTCTTTCCCTGCAGGGGAGAATATAACCAGCTTTCAGATGGAGCATGTTTCAGTTGGATTCTGGATTCCCGCCACACCTAATGAAAATAAACGGTTGGTAATTGCAACCAGAACGGGTAATTCGGGTTCTGTATATTACCTGCAGCTGGCGAACACGGGCGATGTTGAGAATAACACTTACACTCATAAGTTTGAAGGATTCGGACCTATTAAGGCATTGGCATATAAGGTGAGAAGTTAATTGACACAAATAGAATACTCACGGTACCCGGGTATAATTGTCTGTTGGTACCGTGAGTATTTTATTTTCTGATTGTAATAGGTTCATTAGTTACCGGAATATTGCATATTTGCATATGCTTAGGCGTTTCACTGTTCCGGTTTTGATACTGTTTTTGCTCGGCATTTGCGGGTATTCTCATGCTGATACACTGGATCCCTGCGCTTCAGACCGAATCGATCTGCAACCTTATATGCGGGTTTGGGAAGCACCCCGGCACGGTATGAGTGCCGGAGAAGCTTTGCAGCATTCATCAGATTTTGTACCGTTAAACGAACTTCAACCGAGAGATCCCACCAGTGAGTACTGGTTATTGATTCCTGTCAATAAGCCCTGCGATTCTGCACGGTATGTTGCTCTCACTTTTGCAGAACTCACGTTCACAGAACTTTTTATATTTCAGCGGGATAGTTGTATACTGCAAAGAACTGCAGGAAAGTTCAGGAAGGGTTCAGAAATATCCAGATACGACGGAAGGTTTTTTTTTACTTTTCCTCTTCAGCCTCTTGAAGGACAGCAGTTTCTGATCAGGGTTCATCACACCAAACATTATCAGCCTCAGTTTAATTTTGAACTGAAAACTGAAGCTTCCTTTCGCCGGGATATGATTCTTAAATTCAGAATCGACTTCTGGTTGCAGGGTGCCTTGCTGATGTTTTTTCTTTATAACCTCATTTCCCTGCTGGTAACCGGTTTCAGACCATATTTGTGGCTGCTGATTATTATTGCCGGGATAGGCTTAAACGGAGTGAGCTTAGGCGGTTACCTGATCGATTGGTTCTTTGATGAAAACCCGGAAACAGGATGGTTATTTAATATTCACTTTCTTCATCTGGGAATTTTTGGAATTTATCTGCTGCTGATTGATTTCTGGCAACTTCCTCAGAAAAGACCTGACCTGTACAAATGGCTGAAAGTACTCATTTACGTTTTATTAGTGGTTGCAGTAGTGAGTTTCTTACTGGATTATTTTTATTCTGACTACAATCTGATGAATAACATTAATCTGGCCAGTTCTACTATAGCAATTGCATTTGTGGTGTTTTGCTGCTGGGAATGCTGGCCACAACTTAACCGCGCGCAGCGTTTTCTGGTGTATGGAATAATAATTATTGCGCTGGGAGGTTTGAGTTTAAATATATACTCAGTGTTAGCTCACGAACTTTCGAATCTTGTAGCACCCTACGTAACAGGAATAACCATGCTGGGAATGGTAATACTGTTCTCAACCGGGTTGAAAGAAGAGTTACGTCAACTGGAAATTGAAAAACACTCTGCCGTACGGGCACTGGCCAAACTTCAGCAACAACAGAATGTTCTTCTCGAAAATCAGGTTGAACGCAGGACGCTGGAACTGCAGTCGTCCAATGAAAAGCTGATACAACAAACCCATTTGCTTGCAGAAAGAAATGAAAGAATAGAAACCCTCATTAATGAATTAAATCATCGTGTAAAGAATAATCTTCAAATGTTATACAGCCTCACCAGCCTGCAACTTCCTCAGGTAAAGGACG
>DATCKB010000363.1:0-4411 GCA_036562505.1 Parasegetibacter sp.
GTTTGCACGGTATTTTACCTAAGCAGGGGAAATTATTAAGACCAATGCTTTTTGCGCGTAAGCAGGATATTCTCGGATATGCGCGCAGGAAAGGACTTGAATATGTGGAGGACTCATCTAACCTGAGCGATAAATATACCCGCAATTTTGTGCGGCACAGCCTCATTCCCGTACTGAAAGAAGTTTATTCGAATGTTGAAGAGAATCTGTTACAGAATATTCAGCGTTTTCAGGAAATCGAATGGGTTTATCAGGAAAGGATTAGCCAGTACAGACGGCAATTACTAAAAGAGCTGAACGGAGAAATAATGATTCCGGTTCTGCTCCTGCAACGGATTAAACCTCTGCACACTGTACTTTTTGAACTGATCGGCCGGTTCGGATTTAAAACGGCACAGATTCCCGAAGTAGCGGCCCTTCTGGATTCCGGTTCGGGTAAATACGTGGCTTCATCCACTCACCGGATAATCAGGAATCGAAGCTGGCTGGTAATTACTTCCATTTCCAATGAAGTCAGCAGAACTATAACTATTGAAAAAACCGACAGCAGAATTGATTTTCCGGATGGTAGTCTGAACTTTACATTCGACGATAATATTCCGGTATCATTTTCAGGTAACGAAAATGAAGCATGGTTAGATGCCGACCGGATTTGTTTTCCTTTGATTCTGAGAAAATGGAAACCGGGCGACTATTTTTATCCGTTGGGAATGAAGAAAAAGAAAAAACTTTCCCGTTTTCTGATTGATAAAAAACTTTCTGTCACCGCAAAAGAAAAGGTATGGGTACTGGAGATGAATAAGAAAATCATCTGGATAGTAAACCATCGGATTGATGATCGGTTTCGTATTACCCCCGCTTCACGGAAGGTATTGAATATCACCTATACACCACATACCTGATCCGTTTGCGATACTGGATAATTGAAAAGGTTTCAAAACTGATCCGCTCACAACGCCTAATTAATCCAGCCTTTTGAGTACATGTACATTTTAATACCCTGAATACAGTAGGTGATCGCATCAAAATTTGCCAGAAGTTTACCCATAACAATTACGAATATGAGTCCGTATATAGCTCCCCAGATATGCGCTGAGTGGTTAACGTTATCACCACCTTTCTTGTCGAGAACTGCGGAAATAATCAGGTATAGCGGTGCAAAAATGAATCCGGGAATGGGGATAGGAATAAAGAAAATATACACTTCCATGTAAGGGGCAATCAACAGACCTGCAAAGATAACTGCACTTACTGCGCCTGATGCTCCCAGACTTCTGTAATAATAATTGTCTTTATGTTTTTTATAGGTGGGAAGAAGAGAAACCATCAGTGCAGAAACATACATCAGCAGATAAAGTATTTTCCCGCTGGAATCAAATATTCCCTGAAACTGTTGTTCCACCACACGCCCGAACAGGTAAAGGGCCAGCATATTGAAGATAAGATGTCCCCAGTCTGCATGAATCAAACCGCATGTGAAAAAACGGTACCACTGGTTATGTCTGGATACTGCGGGGGGATAAAAAATCAGATCATCGATAAGTTTCCCGTTACTAAAAGCTGAGATAGAGATAAGCGCTGTTATAATGACTATTATGAGTGTAATTGACATGATAATAATTCAGGGATATTCAATATTCTGTTCAAAACAACCTTAAAGATATTTAAAAACCTGCTAACAGGAGGTGAGATAAAGAGATTTTCGTAAATCCCGTTTGTCTAATCGTTTATCTGTGTGATACCGGAGATTAATTTCAGACGTGGTGATATTTCTCATTCCGCAAAATGGTGCAGGCGCGGTAAACCTGCTCTGCGAGAATCAGGCGTACAATCTGATGCGGAAATACCAGTTGCGATAGCGACCACTTAAACTGCGCGCGGTTGAGCAGACTCATATCGGTTCCATAAGCTCCGCCGATAAAGAATATCAGGTTTTTTACACTTGCATTGGCGCGGGCCTGGATGAGCTCCGCAAGTCCTTCTGAGCTAATCTGCTTCCCTCGTTCATCAAGTACTATCAGATAGTCGTCTTTCTGCAACAATTCGAGCACCCGCGTTGCTTCGGATTTCTTTGCTTCAGCGGGGGGGAGATGCTGTTTATTAGGTGCAATAATTTTCCATTCCGTCGGAAAATAATGATTTATCCGTCGCGTAAAATCTTCTATAGCATCTTTGGTTTGACTGTCGTGAGGCTTTCCTATAGTCCAAAGTTGAATCTTCATATCCGGATGTTGCTGCCGTTCTTCTTTAGTTAGGGCTTAAAAATACAACATCCGGAGGAAGACAGGATTTTATGATGCTGAAAATCCGAAATGGTGAGTCCGTTGCAGGAGCTAATGCCTATTCTTCTTCACCCGATTCATAGTTATAGGCATCTTCACTGCTGATATAAATTGATTCCCACTGTTTCACGGCTGCATCATCGAGCAGTTCAAGTATATCGAATATCGGGTCTGATTTCTTTTTCCAGGCCATCGTTTCTGTATCGCCATAAAAGGAAGTATACATACAGTGGTCTGTTTCCATGTGAACACGGATCAGCTGAACGGGATCATTTTCTTTTTCCTGAATCAGGTAGTAACAACCGGTTTCTAACAACGCATACGAATACATACATCTACAATTTAAAAGTTCTTCAATAAGCTGAGCTTTACTCACAAAAGCCGTAAAAATGATGGGTTAGATAAGCTCCGGATAACTTGATTCAGCGCCGGATGAATTGAGTGTGGTAGTAAGTAGTTCTACAAATTTACGATAAAAAAGCTGGCCGTGAGGGGTTGTATTGCTTAAAGGATTGTAAAAGCTCCCGTTGATTGAGAATCATGGGATTAAATATAGTTTATTTTTATCCGGAATGAATCCGGGGCGTTTACCTATATTTGCCACACAATAAAATGCTAAAAATGTTAGCAAGATATTGCCCTGAAACTTAAATTTGTGGCGCTCTGCTGATGGCTTATTTTTATCGCAGGAATTAAAGAATTCAACGGTAAGCTGAATATTACTGAATGGATCGAAGTTCGAATAAAATGTTGTCCTATGGCCGGATTGAAAGAAAAAAACGAAGCTGTTTATAACGAAAGTTCCATAAAGAGTCTGGATTGGAGAGAGCATATCCGCCTGCGCCCGGGTATGTATATCGGTAAACTCGGTGACGGATCGAGTCCGGATGACGGTATTTATGTGCTGATAAAGGAGGTGGTCGATAACTGTATCGACGAGCATATGATGGGATACGGTAAGCATATCGATATAACGATTACAGATAAAACCGTGACGGTGAGGGATTACGGACGGGGTATTCCCCTGGGAAAAGTGGTTGATGTGGTGAGTAAAATCAACACCGGTGCGAAATACGACAGTAAAGCCTTTCAGAAAAGTGTTGGCCTGAACGGTGTGGGTACTAAAGCAGTTAACGCACTGAGTAATTATTTCAAAGTACAGAGTATACGCGACGGTAAAACCAAAATTGCGGAGTTTGAGAGAGGGGTGCTGATAAAAGAACATAAGGAAACTGCTACCACCGAAGAGAACGGTACTACAGTGACATTTACTCCTGATGATACCGTTTTCAGACACTTTCATTTTATACCAGAATATCTTGAGAGTCAGATATGGAACTATTGTTATCTGAACGCGGGGCTGGTCATTACGCTAAACGGCAAACGATATGTAAGTAAGAACGGGCTGTTCGACCTTTTACAACGCAAGACGAATGAAGATGAACTCCGGTATCCTATTATCCATCTGAAAGGAGAGGATATAGAAGTTGCGATCACGCATAATAACGACTATGGCGAGGATATTTATTCCTTTGTAAACGGACAATACACTACTCAGGGCGGAACCCATCAGCAGGCTTTCAGAGAAGCTTTTGTGAAGACCGTCCGTGAGTTTTATAAGAAAGACTATGATGCTTCGGATATCCGGGGAAGTATCTGCGCCGCTATTGCTGTAAGGGTACAGGAACCAGTGTTTGAATCACAAACAAAAACCAAACTGGGTTCGCAGTATGTTTCTGAGGGTGGTCCCAGTATGCGGAATTTCATAAATGATTTTCTTGCCAAGCATCTGGATGATTATTTACATAAGAATCCGGCTACGGCCGATGCGCTGAAAAAAAGAATTGAGCAGAACGAAAGAGAGAGAAAAGAGTTAGCCGGCATTAAGAAACTGGCGAATGAGCGGGCGAAGAAAGCTAATCTGCATAATAAAAAACTGCGCGATTGTCGTATTCACCTGAACGATGAACCTCCGTCAAAAGGTAAAGAAGAATTTCTTCAGAAGCAGCTGGAAAGCACTATTTTCATCACGGAGGGTGATTCTGCCAGCGGATCGTTAACCAAGGCAAGAAATGTGGAAACTCAGGCGGTGTTCAGCTTGAGAGGTAAACCCCTGAACTGTTTCGGAT
>DATCKB010000365.1:0-1686 GCA_036562505.1 Parasegetibacter sp.
ATAGTGAATATAGTAGATTAATTTATTCTGAATAGTATTTGATCCGACAGTTTGAGATTTTAGTTTTATAGGGTCAGAATATTTTTTATGCTGCGGGAGTAAGAAGGTAGTGTCAACTCCCCTTGTTTCCGGGCCACTTTGAGTTAGAGTTTTTGAGTTTTTAGTAATCACAGGGAAACGGATTGAATATATTCTGCGGGTGGAACGTTGCCCAGCGATTCGTGTGGTCGCTCTTCGTTGTAGTCCTTCTGCCATTCCTCTGCCATTATTTGTACTTCCTGCAACGTGAAGAACAGGTATGCGTCGAGCAGTTCCTTTCTAAGAGATCCGTTGTTGCGTTCTACAAAGCCATTCTGGGTAGGTTTTCCGGGTTGAATGAATAAAAGTTTTATGTCGTTGGCTTCACACCATTGCTGCAACTGATCACTAATGAATTCGGGTCCATTGTCTACACGGATCATTTGTGGTTTGCTCCGGTTTTCAATCAGACGTTGCAATACCCGCAACACGCGCAAAGCTGGTAAGGATGTGTCCACTTCGACGGCTAACGACTCACGATTGGCATCATCGATAATGTTGAGCACTCTGAACCTGCGACCATCTACCAGGCTATCGCTTAAAAAATCCATGCTCCAGCATTCATTGGTGGTAACAGGAACAAGTAAAGGCTGTTTTATACGCTGTGGCAGTCTGCGCTTCATTCTTCTTCTGATGTTAAGCTTAAGTAGTTTGTATACACGATATAATCTCTTGTGATTGCAATTGAGACCTTTTCTTCTGAGCCGATAGTAACACTTCCAGAATCCAATAGCAGGATGTTTATCCACCAACTCCTGAAGCGCACTGATCAACTCATCATCCTGTTTGGGTTTTCTGCGATATTGCATCACTGACCTGGGCAGCTTCACTAGTCTGCAGGCCTGACGAATACTCAATTTCTCTTCCACCAGCAAGGCTGCTACTTCCCGTTTGTCGTCAGGCCGCCATACTTTTTTTCAAGCACTGTTTTAACCGCATCAATCTCCAGGGTCATGTTGGCCACAATACGTTTAAGCCGGCTGTTCTCTTCTTCCAGTTCCTTCATGCGCTTCACATCTGAGGCCTCCATGCCACCATACTTTGCTTTCCAGTTGTATAGTGTAGCTTCTGAGATGCCATGCTCGCGGGCAAGCTCTTTTGCCGTGCGACCGGCTTCATTTTGTTTGATGATTGAGACGATCTGCGTCTCGGTGAATCGTGTCTTTTTCATGTGTTGTACCATTTAAGTTAGAAGAAATTCTCTAACCTTCAATGGCCGACTTTCGGGGGAGTGGACAATTCTATTTGTGCAACACCAATTTCAAAAGATAGTGGAATTATTTTTGGAATTAATTGGGGCGGCTCAGGTAATTTCTTGCCGCAGACCGTTATGCCAAAAGGTAACGATATTGCTGACTACCATTTCATCAAACAAAGCAGGCAGTTTCTTGAAAAACACTGGCAGCTTGATGTTTTAAACATAAATTTCAATTATACTAACCTTTGTTTTTTTAGGACACCAAAAGAAAAGGACTTAACATCTGACGATTACAAACTTTCATTGCCCTTGTTCGAAAAATATGTTCGTTACATAAACCCACCTTGGCTCCTTTCAATTGGTGGGACGAATATTAAAGTATTGAATAATCTAGGTATGTTAAAAAATAT
>DATCKB010000377.1:0-2841 GCA_036562505.1 Parasegetibacter sp.
CTGCCTGCCCCGCCACTCATTAAAAGTAACAATACAGCGATAACGACAATCACGGCGAGTGCCTCACCTCCTTTACCTTTTTTAGCTTTTGGTTTGGCCTTGTATTCACCTGCAGCTGCTTTTATAACTGCATCTACAGCATTGGAAAATCCCCTGTAATAATTTCCCTGCCTGAAAGACGGCAGTATTTCGTTTTCGATAATGTTTTTTACTGTAATATCTGGCAACGCTCCTTCAAGACCGTATCCGGTGGAAATCCAGATTTTTCCGTCGTCGATAGCAGCCAGAATTACCAGTCCGTTATTATTCTTCTTATCTCCTACTCCCCATTCTCTCAGAATTTTCAGTGCATAGTCTGATATTTCATAGTCACCGGTAGTTTTAATTGTAACAATTGCCACTTCGTTGGAAGTGCTATCATTATACGCCACCAGTTTGGATTCGAGCGTTAGTTGCTGATCATGAGTGAGAATATTTGCAAAATCATTTACCAGTTTGGGAGGATTCTGGGGCTTAGGAATCTCCTGCGCCTGAAGAATCCAGGTGGAAAAAAGAAATAAGATGATTAAACCGGTAAACTTCTTCATTTTCAAAAAATAATTCTCAATTACTCTTTTTTGTCAATAAGGTTGATGCCAGACAATTTTCGGATGGCAGTTAACGACCGAAGACAATTTCGTCGGGCAGTTCATTTTTATCGGTTTCCCTGTCATAAGGAAAATGCAGACGAAGCGCTTCTCCGATATCTCTGACAACTTCTGCCACCCCTTCACCGAAATGGTCTGCCTTGAACTCTGCAATCATTTTAGAAACTTCCGCTTCCCAGAATTTCTGCCCTACCTTTTGATGAATCCCTTCATCACCAAAAACTGCGAGCTGATGATCATTCAAAGCGATATAAACCAGTACGGCGTTTCTGTCTTTGGTTTGGTGCATTTTTAATGTTTCAAAAACCTCCATCGCGCGATCTACAGGATCAACAAAACGGCAATGCTTTTCCATATACACTCTTATTTCGCCACTGGTTTGTTTTTCAGCGTCTTTAATCGCTTCAATTATCAGTGCCTGATCTTTCTCAGGAATAAGGCCTTTTTTGCTGGATGAAGAAAACAGCCGAAACATACGAGGAAATTGAAGGATGAGTAAAATGCAATCTATTCAAAATACCAGCGCTGCCGGAATCAGGATGGTTGCACAAAGTGCAAACCAGTCGGGCCGGCAGCGCTGGTTATAATTAATTTCCAAAATCTACCTTAGGGGCATTTTCAGAGCCCGGATCAGCTTCGAATGGCTGTTTCGCCGAGAACCCGAAAATGCTTGCAAAAATATTATTTGGGAAAGTACGAACACTTGTGTTGTAATCGCGAACCGCGTTATTGAAGTCGTTACGCGCAACTTTAATTCTGTTCTCCGTTCCTTCCAGCTGAACCTGAAGATTTCTGAATCCCTCATTTGCTTTTAAGTTGGGGTAGTTTTCCGCAACCATAAGCAAACGACCCAGGGCCTGGCTAAGTTCTCCCTGTGCAGCCTGAAATTCCTGAAGTTTTTCAGGAGTGAGATTATCCGGGTCCACTCTGATTTGAGTGGCGCTTGCCCTTGCATTTATTACATTCTGTAATGTTGTCTGTTCAAAATTGGCTTCCCCTTTAACGGTACTAACCAGGTTGGGAATCAGATCTGCTCTGCGCTGGTAATCGCTCTGGACGTTTGCCCATGCATTCTTTACGGCTTCATCCTTCTGGACCAGGGTATTATACCTTCCGCAACCGCAACCGGCAAAAATCAGAACAAGTCCAACGATCAGAATAAGAACTAAAGTTTTTGTATTCATGTTGAGGGTATTTAGTAAACTAAAAGTAATGAAAATCGGAGAGTAAAATGCAAATTCACAATTCAAAATCCATCCGGCCTCAGGTGAGACTCTACTAAACTGCAAAATGCTAAAGCAAAAGTCTGATTCAAAAAAACGCAGGTCATCCTATATATTCCAGCCAGTCAATAACCCTGCTCGTAAATCCGGTTTCATTATCAAACCAAACCATTAGCTTAAGGTGATTTCCCACTACTGAGGTCAGCGTAGTATCAACGATGCAGGAATGGTTATTTCCTCTCATGTCTATCGACACTACCGGGTCGTAGCTGCAATCCAGTACCCCCTTGTATTTCCCTACAGCAGCAGCCTTAAACAACTCATTCCATTCCTTCGTGCTGATAGATTTATTCAGCACCACGCTTATATCAGCTAATGCGCCGTTGGCTACAGGAACACGGGTAGACAGGGTTGCCAGTTTACCTTTAAGTTCCGGGAAAAGCCGCTCAAGAGTTACCGCCTGGTCGATTTCAACCGGAATGATGGATTCCGCTGCAGCCCTGCCCCGGCGAAACTGCTGATTGGGTGCATCAATCAATTCCTGACGGGACGTATATGAATGAAGGAAATTTATGTGAACCGAGTGTATTTCAGCCCGACTGCTGAGTACATCAAGCACGGGAGCGGAGCAGTTGGTCATGCAGCCTCCGGGGGAAAGAATCCAGCTGTTCCGGTCAAGAGTCTGATGGTTGTACCCAAAAATCATTAAGGGCGTTTGTTCGTCTCCGGTAGTGGAGAGAATCACCTTTTTAGCACCAGCCTCTATATGTTTATGAGCCGCTGTATGCCCGGTAAATTTACCGGTACATTCCAGCACCACATCTACTTTCAGCTCATTCCAGGGAAGAAGGGAGGGTTCAGGTTCAGAAAAACACCTGATTTGTTTTCCATTCACTTCCAGCATCCCTTTGTCTAAACTTAATGCTCGCGGGAATGTACCATAAACAGAGTCATATTTCAGCAGATATAAC
>DATCKB010000387.1:0-2115 GCA_036562505.1 Parasegetibacter sp.
ATGCCTGAGCCAGTAACACCCGTACTTTGAGGTTACCGGGAATCTCTTTCATTAACTGACCATGTAATTCTTCAGAAACACCCAGCGAACTGAGCAATGAGGCGGCATCGCTTTCAGCGGTATATCCTCCCATTTCACCGAATTCACCCTCAAGTTCACCCGCGCGGATTCCATCTTCTTCGGTAAAATCTTCCTTAGCGTAAATCCTGTCTCTTTCCTGCATCACTTCCCACATTTTCTTGTGGCCCATGAGCACAGTGTTCAATACTGTAAATTCATCAAACTGGAAGTGGTTCTGAGACAGTACAGCCATACGCTCACCCGGTGTGATCTCCACAGTTCCTTTATTGGGTTCGATTTCGCCACTAAGGATTTTCAGGAAGGTGGATTTTCCTGCACCGTTTGCACCAATCACTCCGTAACAATTTCCCTTAACGAAGTTGATATTTACTTCGTCGAACAACACTCTTTTACCGTAAGCTAGCGTAATGTTTTTTGCACTGATCATTTCGTCTCCAGTTTTGAAGGCGCAAAGTTAGGCATAATTAGGGGAATAGCCGAATGAGAGGGAAAATGCAGTGAAAAGGTGGCAGGCGCGTGATTTTTTTTCGCTTCAGGTGTCTGTTTCAGCTTTGGATAGGGGAAGACCAGGAGAATTTCCGGTACAAAAAAGCGGCCGGTTTAATCTGTGGAATTTTATTTCCAGCCCGTTAAACCGGCCGCGTTATATGGTGGCCGACGGTTACTATGCCGGCGATGATAAATCTTAGTTTTCGGTTGTCAATCCAGCACTGATATACTCAGCATTAAGGCGGGCGATATTAGTGATGGAGATTTCTTTCGGACAAACAGCTTCGCAGGCACCGGTATTGGTGCAGGCTCCGAAACCTTCCTTATCCATTTGTGCCACCATGTTCAATGCCCTTGTTTTTCTTTCAGGAGCACCCTGAGGTAGCATTGCCAGGTGAACCACTTTTGCAGAAACGAAGAGCATTGCCGATGAGTTTTTACAAGCGGCTACACAGGCACCGCAACCGATACAGGCCGCTGCTGCAAAGGATTTATCAGCTTTAGCCTTTTCTACAGGCAGAGCGTTTCCATCTACAGCGTTACCGGTATTAACAGATATATAACCTCCTGCCTGAATTATGCGGTCGAATGCAGAACGGTCTACCATCAGGTCTTTGATTACAGGGAAAGCGTTTGCTCTCCAGGGTTCAACCACAATGGTATCTCCGTTTTTAAAAGCGCGCATATGCAGCTGACAGGTGGTTGTTCCCTGCCAGGGGCCATGCGGTTTGCCATTTATGTGCATAGAACAGGTTCCGCAAATACCTTCGCGACAATCGTGATCGAAAGCAATGGGATCCTTTCCTTCTCTGATCAGGTTTTCATTTAACACATCAATCATTTCCAGGAAAGACATTTCAGAAGATACGTCTTTCACCTCATAGGTTTCAAAATGACCTTCATCATTCTGATTTTTTTGTCTCCACACTTTGAGTGTTAAATTCATATTATAATGTTCCATGTATTCGGATTGAATTTATTATTTATAAGATCTTGCGGTAGGTTTAGCTACTTCAAAATGAAGGTCTTCTTTGTACATTTCCCATTGGAAAGCGCTGTTAAACTTCCAGGCGGCAACGTAAGAGAATTCCTCATCATTACGCAGGGCCTCTCCGTCTTCTGTTTGAGATTCTTCACGGAAGTGTCCGCCGCAGCTCTCTCTTCTGTTTAATGCATCAATACACATCAGTTCTCCCAGTTCCATGAAATCAGCAACGCGGTTGGCTTTGTCGAGTTCAGGATTCATTTCATTGATGTTTCCGGGGACCCGAACGTCTTTCCAGAATTCTTCTCTCAGCGCTCTGATTTCCTGGATAGCTGTTTTCAATCCTTCTTCATTTCTTGCCATACCGCATTTGTCCCACATAATCTTGCCAAGGCGCTTGTGGAAGCTTTCAACAGACTGACTACCCTTGATATTCATCAGGGTGTTGATTCTGTTTCTTACTTCATTTTCTGCCTGTTCAAATGCCGGATGCGTTACAGGAATAGTTGCCGTTCTGATTTCATCAGCCAGATAATTACCGATTGTATAAGGAATTACAA
>DATCKB010000388.1:0-1566 GCA_036562505.1 Parasegetibacter sp.
ATTTGATAAATTACCTGTTTATGCAAAGAAGGGAGTTTTTTCAGAACGGGCTGGTTACCGCACTCGGGGCAGCTTTTGTACCCTCACTGATATCTTCGTTGCGCTCGTCGGATACGGACGATTTATTCAGAGAAGCGAAAAATATCATCTTTATGGTGAGCGACGGTATGAGTACCGGCACTTTAAATATGGCAGATTTACTGCTTAGTCAGACTACCGGAAAAGGGTCAAACTGGATTCAGCTTTACCGCGATAATAAAGTCAGCCGGGCTCTGATGGATACGGCTTCTGCCAGTTCTCTGGTGACCGATTCAGCTGCTGCCAGCTCAGCATGGGGCGGCGGGGTAAGAGTTAATAACGGCTCTCTGAATGTGGGGCCTAACGGGGAAAAGTATACGCCTATATTGCAGAAATTTAAGCATGCCGGCAAAGCTGTGGGTTGTGTAACTACAGTTCCGATTACTCACGCTACTCCTGCAGGATTTAGTGTTAATAGTTCTTCCAGAGGAAGTATGGAAGATATTGCTGTTCAATATCTTGATCTGCGGTTTGATGTAATGATGGGTGGAGGTCAGCGATATTTCAGCAGGGAAAAACGGAAGGACCAGCGTGATCTTCTGGGTGATTTCAGCGCAAAAGGGTTTCAGGTCATTCAAAACCGGAACAGCTTGCATACCCTGAAATCCGGAAAACCTGTGTTAGGTGTTTTCTTTGATGATGCCCTTCCTTATTCTCTCGACCGGAAATCTGATAAAAAGCTGCAGGAAACAGTACCTAGTCTGGCTGAAATGACGTCTGCCGCCATCCGTGTGATGAATGACAATAAGAAAGGATTTGTTTTGCAGGTAGAAGGCGGAAAGGTAGACTGGGCAGCTCATGCGAATGATACCGGAGCATTGTTATACGACCAGATAGCATTCGATGAGGCGGTAAAAGTAGCCATTGAGTTCGCTGAAAGAAATAAGGAAACCCTTGTAATTATAACAACCGACCACGGAAATGGGAATCCCGGCCTGTTTTATGGTTCGGAAGCAAACCGGAATTTCAATCGAATCGGAGGGTTCCGCCATACGAACGACTGGCTGTTGAATGGAATTAATGCTGATTTCACAGTCGCACAGGTTATGGAGCGTTTTGAACAAGCCTGGGGATTTGCCGTAACCGAAGAAGAAGCCCGGGAGATTTTAGGCTATTACCCTAAAACCAATGGTGATGTAGGATACGATAAGCTGCCTTTTCACCGGTTGGCACAGATACAGGGTCGATACACTTCTGTTGGCTGGGCAGGCAATAATCACTCAGCAGATTTTGTGGAATTAGCCGCATTCGGGCCCGGAAGCGAAATATTACCACCTTTCGTGAAAAACACTGATATGCACAATTTCATGTTGAGGGTGACAGACTTACTGCGGGTATAACTTGCAGGTACAGCTGGTGAAAAGATATTCAGACCTGTGCATAAACCTGCCGTATCTTTGTAGAATAGTCATTTTCAATGATTTACATGAGTGGCTTTGATGGTAAAAAATCCATGAAAAATAAACTTTTACCATAAAAGTTTCCTAC
>DATCKB010000389.1:0-9301 GCA_036562505.1 Parasegetibacter sp.
GCATCGCATTGTACTCACACCTGAAAAAGAAATGGACGGTTCGTCCACCGATGATGTAATTGAACAGATCGTACAGTCAAACGATATCCCGAGATGAAGAAACTTTTCCGGCAATACCTGAAGCCTCTGTTTTTCGGTACGCGCACATACCGGGTGCTGATCGCTATTGTCGCTCTGTTTGTGATTTCATTTGCAGTATCGTGGTTATTCGTAATTGCACAGGGAATCTTACTGCTGTTTTTCGTAATTGTTATTACAGACTTCATCATTCTGTTTTCGCAAAGGAATCTGTTAACTGCTAAAAGGATGTTGCCAGACAGGTTCAGTAATGGCGACGAAAATCCGGTAGTCGTTTTGATTGAAAACAATTATCCATTCAACACGACAGTGGAAATTTTGGAGGAAGTGCCTGTTCAGTTTCAGCTTCGCTCTCATAAAAAAACACTTCTGCTCAGGCCAGGGGCTCATGCTTCCTGGGAATATACACTGAAGCCGGTTGAACGAGGTGAATATTATTTTGGTAACATTAACTTGTATGCGAAAAGTCCGCTACAGCTGGTAGTTCGGAGGATTATCATTTCACACGAACAGATCGTTAAAGTATTTCCCTCTTTTTTTCAAATGAGGAAATATGAACTGATGGCGCATACGACCAATCTGACTGATGCCGGAAGCCGCAGAATCAGAAAGCTGGGGCATAGTCTGGAGTTTGAACAAATAAAGGATTATGTTGCCGGGGATGATATCCGGAGCATTAACTGGAAAGCCACAGCGAGGAAGGGACAGCTTATGGTGAATAGTTTTACCGATGAGAGAAGTCAGCAAATATATTGTGTGATAGATAAAGGGAGGGTGATGAAAATGCCGTTTGAAGGGATGACGCTGCTCGACTATGCAATTAATGCCTGTCTGATGTTATCAAAAGTTGCATTAATCCGGCAGGATAAAGCCGGACTGATCAGCTTTGCTGATACTATCGGCACTTTTATTCCGGCAGACCGCCGGCAGGGGCAGATGACTAATATCGTTGAGAATCTCTATAATCAGCAGACTCAGTTTAAGGAAAGTGATTATGAACGCCTCTTTACGTTGATCAGTACTCGGATTTCTCAACGCAGCCTCCTGATACTTTTTACGAATTTTGAATCACATGCAGGCCTCGAACGTCAACTTCCCTTTATCAGGAAAATAGCTTCCAGACATCTGGTGCTGGTAGTATTCTTTGAAAATACTGAATTGAAAGAACTTATTGATACACCTGCTCATACTATAGAAGACATTTACCAGAAAACTATTGCTGAAAAATTTGCTTACGAAAAACGTTTAATGGTAAAAGAGTTTCAAAAGCACGGAGTGCTGGCGATATTAACAACACCGGAACAGGTTACTATAAATACTGTCAATAAATATCTTGAGCTTAAAGCCCGTCAGGCAATATAATAGGCGCAATACATTTCCGGTATCTCAAAAGGTAGCTATACCTTACATTTGCAAAAATTCAATTGATACATGAACGAGTTTGAAGCGGGCAGGGTATTGCTGATAGATAAACCAGTCAACTGGACTTCCTTTGATGCGGTCAGAAAAATCAGAAATCTGGTTAAAATAAAGAAAGTAGGTCATGCCGGCACACTGGATCCGCTGGCCAGCGGTTTACTTATTATTTGTACGGGAAAATTTACCAAACGTATCAACGAGTTCATGGCTCAGGAGAAGGAGTATACAGGTACTTTTATTCTGGGAGCCGTCACACCCACTTATGATCTTGAAAGCGAACCGCAAGGTTTTTCCGACATTTCTTCGGTTACACCTGATCAGATTCATGAAGCAACCCGGCATTTTTCAGGGGAAATTCTTCAGGTGCCACCTATGCACTCCGCAATCAAGAAAGACGGAAAGCGGCTATATGAACATGCCCGGAAAGGAAAGACCATCGAAGTGGAACCCAGAAAAATCCTGATTAAAGAGTTTGAAATAATCAGCATTAATCTTCCTGTAGTGCATTTCAGAGTTGTTTGTTCAACAGGAACCTATATACGAAGCCTGGCCAATGATTTCGGAAGACTTCTGCGTTGCGGTGCCTATCTTGGAAGCCTTAGAAGAACCAGAATCGGAGAATTTAAAGTTGAAGACGCACAGACCCCCGAAGAGTTTGAGATTGAGTTAAGAGCAGCACTGAACAGGTGATTGTGCCCACCGATTAGGATATATATTTTGAAACCCGCCACCGCCACCAGGTTTTGAAATTTCCGCGGGATGAATCAGAACGGATAACCGATTCCGAGTTGTAGCTGACCATTGGTAAGTTTCATATTCTGAAACCAGCCATTGCTTATGTGGGAATAAAAAGGATCCTTTAATTTATATGCCCAGTCGAACCGTATCAGGAAATAATCGAAATCGAACCGCAGACTGGTTCCGCCGGCGATTGCAAGATCCTTGTATAAACGACCAATATTAAATTCTTCTTCAACATCAGGATTTAACCGGTTTCTGAACCAGATATTTCCAATATCTGTAAAGAGAGCACTTTTTATTTTTACCCCTGCAATGGTTCCCAGATTAAACCGGTATTCAAAGTTGCCTTCCAGCTGAATATCTGCCAGCTGAAAGTCAATCAGATTGCCTTTACCTACCGTATCTGCAGGTCCGAATGAACCGGGGCCGAGCGTCCTTAACTGCCATGCTCTCATACTATTCGGCCCCCCTGCAAAGTATTGCCTGAAAAAAGGCAGACGTTTGTTTTTATCTTCATTTTTCCCATATGCTAGTCCGTATCCACCCATAACACGGAAAGCTAGTACATGTTTGGGTCGTTCTATATAATACTTGTACTCCGCATCTAGCTTTACAAAGCGGTAGAGATCGTTAACCAGGCCTCTGAAAATACTACCGGTTATTGCCCCGGACTCCTCCACGGCAAAGCGCATATACCGAAGGTGATTGAGGTTATTTCTTGAGGAATTAACGAATGAAAATCCTGATCCTATGATTAAACCTTCGTTGTAGGTATATCGTAATAACGGGTTCTTATTCAGAATGGAATCGAATTGTGCCTTCCCGTCCAGTTTATTCAACTCAACGTTTAATGCCCGAAGCAGAAATACATTATTTCTTCTTGCCCACTCGTATCCAATGGAAGTATTAACCGTTCCCAGATTGAACTGATCTTTACGGTAGGTGTACCCTGCATTCAGACTTATCAATGTTCTCAGACCTTTTAATCTTGATTCGTCAACTCTGAAGGGGATCAATAATCTGGGGATAGAATAACTGTGACTGAAATTTAATTGTCTCGACAGTATGAAGTCATCACCCTTGCCCGGGTTCAGTTCGATACTTCCCCTTAATACGGAACTCGATTGAATGGCTTCCCGGAAGACATTTCGGTTTCGCAGTCCGATATTCAAACCAATTCCCAGTAAGTTTCCGCTTGCAAATACATCGTTTCCGGTATTCCGGCTACCTTCCAGTTCAAGAATCAGTGCCTGCTTTTTTGCAGGAATCATTCTGATATCAAAATCGAGCTGTGGAATAGTGTCATCGTAAATTTCCTTTATTTCAACACTAACCTGCGACCAGGCTCCGAGCTGATTGAGGGTGTTGATGGTGCGGAAATAATTCACCTGACGGTAAAGTTTACCTGAATCCAGACGCAGGTTCTTTACAAGAAATGAAGGTTTGAAAAGGTTCTTTCGTGAATATACCGTGTGACCGTTGAATTTATAAACATCGTAAGTATAGGTATGTGTGCTGTCTAACAATTCCAGATCGGGATAAATATTTACGTTGCGTATATAATATTTCATCAGCTTGGTGGAATCTGTTACCGGACGTTGTTTGAAAACGACATCTACTGTTGGATTATCCCTTCGTTTCTGCATCGCAGCTATGATCCCGAGCTGATCAAAAGGGTCGGCATCCATACTTATGAGTGCAATATCCACTGTGTCGGCTTCTGCATAAAGTTCGTCTGCGGTAATTTTATAAAATCCGTTATTCCGAAAGGATTCAATCATCCGGTCGAGTTCAGCACTGATAGAAGATTTCGTAAAAGGATCGCCCTTGGCAAGTTGTGACCGGTCCTGCCTCCGTGATGCCAGCCGCTGCAATGCGGTATCTCTTATTGAATAACCTATTGAATCAATTCGCAATACCTTATCAGGTGCCACCTTAAAATAGGTAAATGCTCTTATCTGGTTGGAATTAACAGTATCCAGGTAAAAACTATCGGTGATTGATGACCGAAAGTAACCCATGGATTTCAGCAGGGCATCCATATAGGTAATGCTCCGGCTCATGCTGATGGTGTCGAACGCAGGCGGGGCTACAATTTCCCGGTAAATTCCCACGTACGATTTAATTCTTACCTTGAGGCTGTCGTCAATCTGCTGCTCTAATTTAGAAATCAGATTTCTTTTTTCGTCTCTGGAAAAATTACCTTCAAGCGAAATCGTATTTTTGAATACAAATGGTTTTCCCTTCTGATAATGTTTAGGAACGGTGCAGGAGGCCAGCCAAATGACAGCACAAAACACACATGTATAAAATATAATGGAATTCAGACCGGCTTTAGGCATATTTCAATTAAAGTACAGTAAATGTTGACCAAATCACAAATCAAATATATTCAAAGTTTAAGCCAGAAAAAATTCAGACAGGAAAACGGGACTTTCGTGGCCGAAGGTCCTAAGCTGGCAAAGGAGTTGCTTGTTTCTCCACATATTGAGGTACTAGGCGTTTATGCGCTTGAATCCTGGCTTTCGGAAAACCGGGATCTTACTGAAAACGCCGGGGAGGTGACCGAAATTTCTCCTATTGAACTGGAGAAGATATCCGGACTGAAGACGAATAATCAGGTGGTGCTTGTGGTAAAGGAACCGGAATTCAACTTCTCAAAAGAAATGGTAAAGGGAAAGTTTAGCATTCTTCTGGATGATATTCAGGATCCCGGAAATCTGGGTACTATTATACGCACAGCCGATTGGTTCGGCGTAGAAACGATTATAGCATCTCAAAATACCGCAGACGCTTACAATCCAAAGGTTGTTCAGAGCACAATGGGCAGCATTGCCCGGGTAAAATTGATTTATACTGATTTATATTCCTGGATAACAAACAATTCAGATATTCCCGTGTATGCAGCTGTTCTAACAGGAAAGGATATCCGCGAGTTTAAGCCTGTGGAGGAAGCGGCTTTTTTATTTGGAAACGAATCGAAGGGAGTAGGTGAGGGTTTGATCGGAATGTCGGAATATCAATTGAAAATTCCTTCCTTTGGCCATGCAGAATCATTAAATGCTGCTGTTGCTGCCGGGATAGTTCTGAGTTATTTTCGGCTGAAATAAAAGAATTCAAAGACTGTGTACAATTTTATCTGAACCGCATTGCCTTAACCGGACTAATCATGCGGATGATTAAGGTTGGAATTATCAGCGTCAGGAAGCATACAACCAAAGTTCCGCCGGCTACGGCACCCACCTGCCACCAGATAATCTTCACGGGTGCACTTGCCATATAATATGCATCTTCATTCATCCGGATAAATCCAGTCATGTCCTGAATCCAGCAAAGACCTAGTCCGAGTACCAACCCGATTAATATTCCTCCGGTTGTAATCAGGGTAGCCTGGTAAAGGAATATTTTTTGTACCATCCAATTGCCGGCACCTATTGCTTTTAAAAGTCCGATCATTCTGGTGCGTTCCAGAACCAGGATAATCAGACAGGTTACAAGGTTTATAATGGCAACAATGATCATTATAATTATGACAACCGCCTTATTTAAATCCTGAATGTTCAGCCAGTCGAATATATTCGGGTAAATGTCTCTGATCGTCCGGCTGTCCCACTGCAAAGGCAGATCTTCAAATAATTCCAGACTTACACTGTCCATATTTTTGTAATCAGACAGGAAAATCTCGTATCCGCCGATATCATCTTCCTCCCAGCCATTTAACCGGCGAAGCAGATTTAAATCTGCTATGGCGTAAGCTTTATCGTACTCTTCAATACTGGTTTTAAATATTCCCGAAACAATCAGAGGGCGGGCCCGGGGCGCAGAGCCGTCGGACTGTATAAAAAACACAATCAGGGTGTCGTTGGGTTTTACCTGTAATTGCTCCGCAGTATAACTGGATACAACAATTTCGTTGGAATAGCCTGAATCATTATGCTTAATCCATCTGCCTTCTTTTAGGAAACTGTTTAGGCGGCTGAATTCAAAGTCCTTTTCCACACCTTTGATCAGAACTCCCTCTATATTTTCATTGTTTTTAAGTTTGAGAATGGCATATCGTGTACCGAATGCCTGTACGGTCTCAACTTCCGGATGCGAACGGATAGAGTTGATAACGGTGTCGTTTTTTCTTATAGGAAGTTCTTCGGCTATGGCCACTTTGGAAGGCTCAAAATGCTGAACCCTTATATGCCCCCAGAAACTGAACACTTTCTGGCTTACCACTTCCTGAAAACCATTCACCATCGCCAGAGTAGCAATCATTACAGCTACGCTGATCACCGTGGCACACAGCGCCAGTCTGATGATGAATCGTGAAAACGACCTCTGTCTGTTAAAAGCTATTCTTTTTGCTATGAATGCAGCTACGTTCAAACGGCACGATTTTAGTAACTTGTGGGCACACAATATACGGATGAAAAATATTTTAGGAGGTTTCTTAATTCTGTTTTTTTGCAATCAGCTACCAGTTTGGGTTTGGGGCCAGAAAATCTATATTGCGCAGGTTCACTCTGTCAAATTATTTCCTTATGGAAATCAGCAGGGCTTTCCTGTATTGAGACTGGGCTCGTCTGACCGTCTTGAATTACATTTCGACGATCTGGACGGAGATGTTAAAAATTACTACTATAGTTTTCAGTTATGTAATGAAGACTGGACCCCGGCATTATTGAACCCTTTTGACTTTATCAGGGGTTATTCTCAGATCAGACTGAATACATACAGAAATTCTTCGATCGCACTTACGAAATATACCCACTACCAGGCTATTATTCCGGATCGAAACTCCGCTCCGGCAAAATCAGGGAACTATTTGCTGAAAGTTTTTCTCGACGGAGACACTTCCCGTTTGGTATTTACCAGAAGATTTGTGGTCGTTGAGGAGAAAGCAACAGTTCAGGCTCAGGTACAACAGCCTTTTAACGCTGCTTATTTTCGTTCACATCAAAAAGTACAGTTTTTGGTGAACACGGGAAACATGAATATTACGGTTCCGAATCAACAGATAAAAGTGGTTGTGCTGCAGAACGACAGGTGGGACAATGCCGCCAGAAATTTTCCGCCCACTTTCATCAGGAGAAATGTGCTTGAATATAACACTGAACAGTACACTGTTTTTCCGGCAGGGAAGGAGTGGAGGTGGTTAGATTTAAGAAGTTTCCGGCTGCAGAGTGACAGAGTACTCCGGGCCGAGTACAAAACTGCATCTACGGATATTTTTCTGAAGCCTGATACCGAACGCAGCAATGCGCCGGTTGCCTTTTACGATGATATTAATGGCAGATACATGATTTCTGTTTCAGAAAATATCAATCCCTATTGGCAAGGGGATTACGCGAGAGTGCATTTCAGCTATTTTCCCCCCGGAAATATTCCGTACAACGGAAAGGAACTGATTGTGTTCGGAGAGCTGACTGACTATGGGTCGAATCCCGCTGCTAAAATGACTTTCAACGCGGACCGCGGAGCATATGAAGCCAGCTTATTTCTGAAGCAAGGCTACTACGATTATTCCTATGCGCTGGTAGATCCGGATGACAAAAATGCTACGGGCGACTTGATGATTACTGAGGGTAACAATTGGGAAACGGAAAATACCTATACGATACTGGTCTATTATCGTCCGCTTGGCGGAAGAGCGGATGAATTAATTGGTTATACGAGGGTGAGTTCCCTTTTCAGGAGAAATTGATAAGTTCAACTTTATTAATTCAAAATTCATATCTTTGCAACGGCAAGTCTTATACGACCAGCTCCTGTTGAATCCCCCAGGACCGGAAGGTAGCAAGGGTAAACGGTTGTAGCGGTGCGATGTAAGTAACTTGCCATTTTTTTATTAAAATATTTTTCACCATGAAATTTTTCATTGATACTGCAAATCTTGATCAGATCAAAGAAGCCAATGATCTGGGCATTCTGGACGGAGTTACTACTAACCCTTCTTTAATGGCAAAAGAGGGTATTAAAGGCGAGGAAGCTATCTTCCGTCACTATAAAACCATTTGCGAGATGGTTGATGGTGATATCAGCGCAGAAGTAATTGCAACAGATTTTGGTGGAATTGTAGAAGAAGGTAAAAAATTAGCTGCTATACATCCGAATATTATTGTTAAAGTACCTATGATAAAAGATGGCATTAAGGCTATCAAATGGTTTTCTGAGAATGGAATCAAAACAAACTGCACCCTGGTTTTTTCGGCTGGTCAGGCTATTCTTGCAGCTAAAGCAGGAGCAACTTATGTTTCACCTTTTCTCGGAAGAATTGATGACAGTTCATGGGACGGGATGCAGTTGATAGAACAGATTGCGCATATTTATCAGATTCAGGGATTCAAAACTGAAATCCTCGCTGCATCAATCCGTAATTCATTACATATCGTGAAAGCAGCCGAGGCTGGTGCTGATGTTTGTACCTGTCCGCTTGATTCTATTCTCGGGTTGCTAAAGCATCCTCTGACTGACATCGGGCTGGCGAAATTCCTGGAAGACGCGAAGAAATTCAATTAGGGACCGTTCCGTTTTACATATCAGTAACAGAATTTTTAAAAAGCAACCGGAAGATAAATCATCACGGTTGCTTTTTTTATATACTCAGATCATTGACCTATTCTCATAAAAAAGAGTCAAAAAAAGATTATAGCTAATGAAACTCTGAAAGTATAAACAAAGGAAATCAGGACAGGGTTTAATTTTTTCTTTTTTTCTTCCGCGTCGGTTGATCAGGAAAGATTTCATCAATAGTTTTCAGTCGTTCCGCGGATTCTGCTTTTTTAATATAAATGGTGACCGATCGGCGGATTTTCGGATCGGTGCGGAGCACCGCCGTAATGGTGATTGCGGAATCTTTTAAATCAGGTTCCACCCAAAGACTATTGCCCTTGAACTTACCCGCTGTAGCGGATAGTTCAATATGAGAAGAATCCAGCGGAAGGTATCTTCCGCCGGCTTGCAACCCATCTACGTTTATATAGTTAAAAGTGCCTTTTTTCAGACTGTCGGTATACAAATGAAAATATATACTGTCAATCTTTTTCTGCGCCTTTAACCCTGAAGAGTATAGGGT
>DATCKB010000019.1:0-2096 GCA_036562505.1 Parasegetibacter sp.
GATTTACTGTGTTTCAGAATATTATTAACCAGTTCCTGAATAACGCGGAAGATAATCAGTTCACGCTCGGGGTCGAGGCGTTCGCGGTAATCGTGGAATCGGCTGCTGGCATTCAGAGAACCCGATCCGCTGATTTTCTGGAAAAGGTCGTTCACTGCAGATTCCAGACCGAAATTCTTCAGGGTAGGGGGCATCAGGCTGTGAGAGATATTTCGGATCAGCTGAATGGTATCGTCAATAATTTGTTTGGCATTATAGATGGATTGCAACTGCATTGCTCTTTCCTGATTCACCAGATTTTCGTTCAGGTAGAGGCGGGCGGTTGCCAGAAGGGGTCCGGCGTCATCGTGAAGGTCGGCTGCGATACGCTGGCGTTCTTCTTCCTGAAGCCGGATAGAGGCGTTCAGTAAGATTTTTTGTTGTTCTTCTTCCATTTGCTGCAGCCTTAGCTGATAGCGGATTACTCTCCGCTGGTGGAAGATGATAAAGGTGATTAAACCTATTGTGAGTGCCAGCATACCCAGGGTGCCGAAAAACAGCACGGTGGAAACGCTGGACGAATTAGCAGATGCTTGTAGCAGTATCATTTTGTTCGGTCAAATGGTTGGGTTCTTTTAACAACTTCTATAACAACTTCATCTATAATCAGCTGAAATACTTTCTGTCTAACGACGGATAGCCTTTCTTGTTGTTTTTCATTAGGAAACCGATAGAAAAAAATAGGTTTTTCAGGATGTTAAAGGTATAATTTATGTTCCAGTACCTGGCTAATTCTGATTTTGAAAAGTCGGATGCGTAAATAAACAGGAAAAATGACCCTGCGAAAAATATCAGCAGTCCTATAACCACCCAGAATTGAGGGGTCAAATATATGAAGAACGACTGAGGACTATTTATTTGTTCGAAAAGATAATAAATAGACACACAGATAATAATAATTGATTCTACCGTAGCGGGGATAGAGCCATAATAGCCAAATTCCCTTTCTACGTAGAAATAATAGCTCGAATAAATCAGAAATGCCCCGGCAATACCTAGTGCTACCTTTTTTGCTATCGGGTGCTGAAATACGAAGTGAAAGAAGAGCATTGCAAAGATGAGTTCGCAGATAGTAAACATGCAGAGCAGAAAGAGGCTCGGAAACTTACCTTTCAGGAGATAAAGAACACAATCATTTACCAGAGAATAGCAACAATATAAAAAAATTACCCATACCGACTTATCCTTATGATTCTTGCGAAATACTAGGAAAAGCAGTATGGGTATTAATACCGAGGAAATACTTATATGTAGTAGCGACAACGTAATACCTGATATTTTAAATCAAATATAGAGATATTCGTTGCTACATACAAATTGATTACCACCAGTTTGATGGCGGTGGAGTTTCAGGATCTCCTGGTTTAATAATAATTACACGGTCGGCAACAATACCGTCCTTTTTTTCCAACATACCTCTTTGGTTAACGGTGTTGTACTCAAGGATGTGCTTTCCTTGCTCATCCAGTCCAACGAATACCATTGTTTTGTTTCCGTTTTCGTCGATAGCATTGTAAATTTTCATTCCAACGCAACCTGGTTGTGCAAGTATGCTTTCGATAATGTTTCTACCCACCTGAATACCGATGTTTTCAGTTGGGTATTGGTCTTGGAAATCCTTGACCATTTTAGCTCCAAGCTCGAAGCCAATGTCTTCGCCTACGGTAGCATTCATTTGGGTTTTGAAATCCACTTCTTGAATCATAGCAAGTTTTTTTAGGTGGTCTAATAGAGAGTGATTCAAGTTTGAATTACCGCCAAAAAAAAAGTTTGCACAATGGGTCGAAAAACCATCAAGAAGTGATAAATTGCCTGAAATTCAGTACCAATCGAAGTTTTACGAGAAAAAGCTAGTTGTTTTACGATAAGAAAAAGCGTAAAACTACTCGAAAAAATACGTAAAATTACGGTCGTAAAACTCGTAAATATCCGAGTTTTAGATTATATTAAAATGTAATATGATCTGAAAACCGGGCGGTTTTGGTTCTAAGGAAGCAGGATTTTAAAAACGGGGGTTTTATGCGTGCTTAATCTTTGACCAATTGAAATATTCAAAG
>DATCKB010000031.1:0-2640 GCA_036562505.1 Parasegetibacter sp.
GCTTACCAGACCGAACGGTGAATTCAGCTTCGAAAACCTGCCCCTGAACCGGAAATATCGTTTATTGATCACCGGTATCGGGTATGAAGAAGTAGAAATTGATGTGGAGTTTGGAAACAGCAATTCAAAAGATCTGGGGAAGATTTTTCTGGAATCCGATGCAGAAATTCTCGAAGAAATCACCGTATTGGGAACAAAGCCGGCAGTACAAATGGGAATCGACAGAAAAACTTTCAATGTTGAGAAAAGTCTGGTTGCAACAGGAGGCACTGCCATTGATGTAATAAAAAATATTCCTTCGGTCAGTGTAGATGTCGAAGGAAATGTTCAGCTTCGTAATAGCAGTCCGCAGATATTTGTAGACGGGCGCCCCACTATTCTGACTCTTGAACAGATTCCCGCAGATCATATCGAAAGGATTGAACTTATTACTAATCCCTCGGCCCGTTTCGATGCATCAAGCGGTGGTGGTATCATTAATGTTGTATTAAAGAAGAACAGAAAACTTGGTTTAAATGGTCTGATCTCCGCAGGTGCAGGTTCACCTGACATACTCACCGCAAACGCAGACCTGAATCTCCGGGAAGGAAAATTCAATTTTTTTGTCAGTGGTAATATCAACAATTCCGGTGGAACTGCCCGCAGTGAAACCTATCGGATAAATAAACAGAACGGAACAATAACAGACTATTTTAACCAGAATGCTAAAAACGACAGAGAAAGAAAAACTTCATCTTTACGGTTCGGAATTGATTTTTTCATGGACAACCGGAATACATTTTCCATTTCTCAGGGTATTAACCGAAACCGCAACGGAAGCACCGAAACTCAGAATCAGGAATATTTCAGTAATCTGAATCAGCTCGATAGGATAGGACTCCGGAATTCTTCCAATAATTCTGAATTCGATAAATTAACCACTCAGTTTGTATATAAACACAGTTTCACCAGACCAGGCCGAGAAATCTCGGCAGATTTCACCTACAATCAGAGTGAGGGAACTAACCATTCGAATATTACTAACCGTTATTATCTTGGCGACGGGACTACTCCTACCGGAACAATTAACCGCGTGAGAAATATTGGTTCCGGTGACAATGACCAATACACTTTTCAGATCGACTATATTGATCCTCTGAGTGAAACTGCAAAACTGGAAGCTGGATTGCGAACTTATTTGAACGAGTCATTAAGCAGATTCAGCTCATATTCTATTGCACCTAATAATAGTGAAACTCTTCTGCCTCTGGGAAACAACTACAGGTTCAGGGAGATAGTAAATGCAGGTTATATAACCTATACCAATGCCTGGGACAAATTCGGCTGTCAGGTCGGATTAAGAGTTGAGCATTCTGATTTCACCGGTGAGCTTCTTGATAACGGTAATAAATTCGGGTATACCTATCCGGGTAAGCTGTCGCAATTGTGGGATGCTATGTTTCCGAGCATGTTTCTTTCCTACAGTGGAGATGAGGATAATATATTTCAACTCAATTATACCAGACGCATAAGAAGACCAAACTTCCGGCATCTGAATCCGTATATAGACATCAATGATCCGCTTAATATCAGTCAGGGTAACCCTGCACTCCGGCCGGAATTTATCAATTCTCTGGAATTCAACTACAGCCATAATTACAATGAGGGAAATTTACTCGCTGTGATTTATTTCCGGAACAACCCGGGAGATATAACCCAGTATAGCGATACTATTTCGGCTGCTCAATACCAGCAGTTGAATAACGCAGCAATCGACCCCGGAGCAATTCTGAATACTTATATCAACGCAGGATATACGAACAGCTTAGGTGCCGAATTAACTCTGCAGCACAAATTCACCGACAATTTCGATATCGTTCCCTCAGCTAATTTCAGTTTTCGTAAAGTAAAGGCTGAAGTTGGAAATCTGGACTTAAGTAATGAGGGATTCAATTGGGAATCCAAGCTTATTGTGAATTATCGGGTGAGAGGTGTCAGGTCAAAACTTCTGAAAGATTTAAACAGCCAACTTACAGCGGAATATAAATCTCCTCAGGTGATTCCACAGGGAAAAAGGAAAGAGGAATACGTGATCGACATGGCAATCCGGAAAGATTTTCTGAAAAACAAAAGAGGCAGTTTTACTTTTAACGTGAATGACGTCTTTAACAGCCGTCGCTTCGGAACTATTTATGATACAGATAATTTCTACCAGGATGGTTACAGACGCTGGCGTGTAAGAAGTTTTAAGATCACATTAAGTTACAAATTCGGTGATAGCCAGTTTTCTCTTTTCAAACGCCGTAATCAGAACGGGGATATGGACAACCCGTTTGAGGATGGGTTTTGAACCTATTAGCCGCAACTGGTCCGGATAATACCATCGAGATACAGATAATCGGCGGAATCATCAGTGATTAACTCCGCCAGTCGATATATGCTTCATTCGTTTTTATCCTGCTTCCCGGCTTTACCGGTTCGTCTGAATAACCGAGATGAATCATCCCGAGAATGAGGTCTTCCTCTGAAAGAGACAGGTATGTTTTGAGAGCAGGGTGGTTGGTCATTCCTCCCGTACTCCAGAAGCTGGAAATACCATTAGCAGTTGCTGCCAGCAGTATATTCTGTACTGCGGCCGAAGCAGCAGCAATTTCTTCAAAC
>DATCKB010000032.1:0-3352 GCA_036562505.1 Parasegetibacter sp.
CCAGATATTCGCGGTGAATTCCCTCAATAATATGCGGCTGGGTTAAATTAAGCAGGTCGGCGTTGTTTTTAACATCAAGATGCCAGTCTTTGAACCTCTCTCCTCGGTATGTTTCCTCGGTGGGCTTGTGCCTCTGGATCATGGTACCCATAGCCCCATCAATAACGAGTATCCTTTCTTTCAGGCAATCCTGTATTGTTTTCATGTCTTTCTTTTTTATTCATTCTGCCGGCTAAATCCCGGTTTAAGGGTGATTTTTCAGCTTTTAATTATCAGCAATACCAGATTATCTGTTATGGTAATGCGTTTTTTGCAGCGCAAGCGCCTCAGATTAACTGCTTTATAAACGTGTGGAAAGAGAAATTAGTGCGGGAGATTTTTTCCAGGCGTTTATTAGTTCAGTTTTTAAGATGCTAAACCGCATTTCATCAATTCAGGTCGAACAATAAACAAATCCCCCTGAATTGACTACAAAGTTATAATAAATTCTTCTATCTTTTCACTACATAGCTTTCAACCGGTAAACGGTTGGCAATTGATTTGGCCAGAGTCATTTCATCGGCATATTCCAGTTCCCCTCCGAAAGCTATTCCCCGGGCAATAGTAGTGACTTTCACCGGCAGATTATTCAGCTTTTTCTGGATATAATAAATTGTGGTATCACCCTGAATATTCGGGTTTAATGCAAATATCAATTCCTCTGTTTTTTCTTTTTCAACCCTTGATATCAGCGCATCTATGGTGAGTTGATCAGGGCCCACGCCATCAAGAGGGGAAATAATACCTCCCAACACATGATAAATGCCGTTAAACTGTTGGGTGCTTTCCACGGCAATCACATCCCGGATATTTTCCACCACGCAGATGGTTTGCTGCCGGCGCATCTGATTACTGCAGATAGAGCAGATATCCGCATCGGCAACATTGTAACATCGTTGGCAGAATTTGATTTCCCGCCGCATTTTTATGATGGTTTCACCGAAATGACTGACCTGCTCGGGATCTTGTTTCAGTAGGTGTAAAACCAGCCTGAGCGCCGTTTTTTTACCTATACCCGGAAGCCTTGCGAACTCATTCACCGCATTTTCCAATAAAGAAGAAGGGAGCTGCATCCGGCAAAGATATGGAACAATGTATTCAGTATTGGTATATCTTTGCAGCCTATTAGTGATGAACCTGCAGGAGTTGTTGAACAGATTTATTGAAGACCCCCGTGTTTTTCAGATCGCGGACAGGATTTCTATGTCTGCCTCACAACATATCTTCCTCTCAGGACTGCACGGCAGCAGCGCTGAATTCATTCTTTCTGCCATTTTCAAGCATAAGAGTACTTCACAGCTGAACCATTTGGTTGTTTTGAACGACGCTGAAGAAGCCGCGTATTTTCATAATACGATTGAGGGACTCACCAGCGCACTGGATCTTTTTTACTTCCCTTCTTCGTTTAAAAACCGCCGGAATTTCCGTTTATTAAACAGCAGCCACGTGATGCTGAGAACGGAAACTCTCACACGTTTAAGCAATGGAGGGAATAAGAAAATCATTATCACCTATCCCGAAGCCCTGTTCGAAAAAGTGGTTCTTCCTGAAGCACTTTCTGATAATATTATTCAAATCAAAACCGGTGATACCATCGATCCGGAAAAGCTGATGGAGAAACTGGTGGGATATGAATTCGATCGCACAGATTTTGTATATGAACCCGGACAATTCGCCGTGAGGGGCGGCATCCTCGATATTTATTCATTCGGTAATGAAAAACCTTATCGGATAGAATTATTCGGGAACGACGTAGACTCGATCAGGATATTCGATCCGGAAACCCAGCTGAGCGAAAGAAAACTATTACAGGTCAGTATCATCCCGAATGTTGAAAACAGCAGCAGTATAGATACAGGAGTAAAAGTTTCTCTTCCTGAATTTCTTCCGGAAAATACAATAGTGTGGATGAAAGACTGGGATGTGATTCAGCAGAAACTGGAAACACAACTGGAAGAACTGGAAAACTTTCTTGAAATCCCCTATACTCCCCGCGAAGAAGAAGAGGATATTACCCTCAAACAAAATCTGTCGAAAGAAGATTTTGTGGAAGCCGGTTTTCTGGCTGCAGAACTTGCCAAACGGCATATCATCGAATTCGGTTATGCTTCAACGTTTAAGAATAGTATAGGAGCAGATAGAAAAGAGCACAGGATAGAACCGGGAGAAGAGGCCGGAAGAGTAGGAGGCAGAGCAGACGGGAATGCTGCAGGTAGTGATACGGCCGGGGGCGAACTGATTACTTTGCACTTTCAGACCAGGGAACAGCCTGCTTTCAACCGACAGTTCGAGCTGCTGATTAAGGACTTGACTAACTGGGAAAAGCAGAAATATACGATCTATCTGTTTGCGGAAAACCCTAAACAGTTGGAGCGGCTTCATAGCATATTCACTGATCTGAAAGCGGAAACGAATTTTGTACCCGTTCCCACAGCAATTCATGAAGGCTTTATTGATAACGATCTGAAAGTGGTTTGTTATACCGATCACCAGATTTTCCAGCGTTATCATAAATACAAGGTTAAACAGGCTTACAACAAGAATAAAGCGATTACTTTACGCACCCTGCGCGACCTTCAGCCGGGAGATTATGTTACCCATATCGATCACGGAATCGGTGTGTACAGCGGGTTACAGAAAATCCAGACCCCCAACGGTCGCTATCAGGAAGCTGTTCGCATCCTTTACAAAGACAATGATATTCTTTATGTGAATATCAATTCGCTTCATAAAATATCTAAATACACCGGTAAAGAAGGAAGTGTTCCTAAAGTCAATAAAATCGGAAGTGATGCCTGGCAGAAGCTGAAGGAAAAAACCAAAACAAGAGTTAAGGAAATTGCCTTCGATCTGATAAAGCTTTATGCTCAGCGGAAGGCACAGCAAGGGTTTCAGCATTCACCTGATAACTACCTGCAAACAGAACTGGAGGCATCGTTTATTTATGAAGACACTCCGGACCAGAGCAAGGCAACGGCCGATGTTAAACGTGATATGGAATCTCCGGCGCCGATGGACAGACTCGTGTGCGGTGATGTAGGATTCGGAAAAACTGAAGTAGCTATACGTGCAGCATTTAAAACCTGCCTCGACGGCAAACAGGCTGCAATACTTGTTCCAACTACTATTCTTGCCTTTCAGCATTATAAAAATTTCAGCGAACGCTTAAAAGAGTTTCCTGTAACTGTTGATTATGTCAACCGGTTTAAGTCTTCGAAAGAAAAGAAAGAAACGATTGAAAAACTCAAAGAAGGTAAAATTGATATCATCATTGGCACCCATGCTCTTCTGGGTAAAGAGGTGAAGTTCAAAG
>DATCKB010000033.1:0-2868 GCA_036562505.1 Parasegetibacter sp.
GTCCAGTTGGTTGTGATAATACCCTGGCGGACACCATGAAAATTTCCATCTGCTGCTCTGGTAAAATATACTGCTCTTCGCGGATCCTGATATCCGTTCAGATATGAATCCATGGATGCACTCATTCTGGCTTCACCAGCGTTGAATGCATAAGCAATTTCCCATAACGGATGATAGTAGCTTAATTTGTTAGAACGTTTTAATGATGCTCTTTCGTTGGCTGTGGCTATAACACCAAACGGATTTGCTATCGATTTTTCAGCTTCCGTTCTCGCCAGACTTGCATTTGCGTATCTAACCCTCATAGCTAAACGAAGGCGCAGAGTATTGGCAAACTTTACCCAGTTTACCACATTCCCTGCGTAGATGTAATCGTACGACTGAAGAATTGTTTTACCAGGATTCCCCTGTGCGTACAGCGTCAATACGTCAATTGCTTCGTCCAGTTCTTCAAAAAACTTGTTATAAATTTCTTCCAGTGAATTATAATTATTCTGTAAACTTCCTGTTGCAAATGACAGGTAAGGAATCGGCCCGTAAGTATCAGCAACACGGTGCATTCCCTGAACCTTTACAACGGTAGCCAATGCAGCAACTTCGGGGAGCCCCTGTTCGATTGCTGTTCTGTGAATAAACTCCCAGGCTGGCATAATAGATGTAAATCCTGCGGAAAATGTTCTTTCTATCCAGTTTGAAACAAAGGCGTAAGAGCCGTTGTGAACGCCGCCGAACCAGGTACCTGTGGGGGCGATATATCCGGAATAGACGTCACTGGTAAGACCTTGAGCAACCTGATAGTCACTGGTGAGGTTAATCCCGTCTCTGAACAGTACTACGTTTCTCTGCATCTCAGAAAAGAACGCACCTGTCTTGAGGTTATCAGTTGCCATCATCTCCTCAGAGGCCTCGTGTTTATTAGTATTAAAGTCCTCAAAGTTCTTAGTGCAGGATGCTAAGAGCAGCAAACCCATCCCACCCACTACAGCGAGGCTTTTGGCTTTATGTATGTTGAATGTTGTCATAACTTTAAATTGTAGCTTGAATTATCAGAAATTTAGTTTAACAGAGAAGCCTAACGAACGAAGGCTAGGCGCCATGAAGTAATCTATACCCTGATAATATGTTTGTGTATTTGCCGTCAGTTCGGGATCAAATGGTGCTGCGTTGTACAGGAACAGCAGGTTTCTTCCTACCAGCGAAACGTTTGCAGATTTTACAAAACGCAACCAGTTTCTGACCGGTAAGTCGTAACCCAGCGACAATTCACCTAACCGAACATTTGTTGCACTATAAACATACATTGAAGCAATACCACCCGAAGCGCCTGCACCTACCACAGAGTAGTATTCCTTGCTTGGTACGGGTCTGCCGTTCACGAGTGCACCTCCTGCGTCGCGTGCGTCTGCAGTAGACTGGGATGCACCGAATGCATCCATGATAGCCTGAGTATTTGATACTACAATTCCTCCAACGCGTGCAGTAAATAATACATTCAGACTAATTCCGTTCCAGCTGAAGGTATTATTCCAACCTGCGTTATAAAGCGGGTTATTGTTTCCTGCATAAACAAATTTGTTGGGCTCCCCTACTACGCCCTGAGATCCCGGATCAACATAAATAGCACCATGTTCATCCACCCTCAGCGTATTCACAAATATGTCGCCCATAGAGCCGCCTTTTCTGAGCACCATTTTGTAACTGCCGGTACCGCTCATATCCAGTTCGTCCAGCGTAATGTTTCCTCCGGTTGTTGGATCGGTCCAGTTGGGAACCATCTCCACAATTTTATTTCTGTTGAGTGAATAACTCAATGCGGAAGTCCAGTTAAACTTGCCAAACTTACCGGTGTAAGCCAGCGAAGCTTCGATACCTTCGTTATCAATTCTACCGGCGTTGATAAACACCCTATCATAGCTCGATGACTGAGATACTGTAACATCGAAGATCTGATTGAAGGTGCGAGATTTATAAACAGTAGCGTCAAGTTTCAGAGCACCTCTGAAAAACGCTGCATTTAAACCAAGTTCAAATGATTTTGTACGCTCTGGTTGTAATTCCGTAAATGGCAGGTAAGAAAAACTTACCGGCATACCACCTGCCAGTTCATAAGTGGAAATGGTCAGGTGTACAGGCGGTTCGTTACCAACTTCAGAATAAGAACCTCTGACTTTTAAATAAGATAGGAAGTTTGTTCTTACATTGAATATTTCTGAAAGAATTCCAGACAACCCTACTGAAGGATAGAAGAAAGAATATCCTTTCTGAGTAGCCGCTAACGTTGATGCCCAGTCGTTTCTTCCGGTAAGTTCCAGATAAACTTTTTCATCGTAGTTCAGGTGTGAAGTGGCAAAAACGGATTGTTTCTGACGCTTATACCCGCTCTGCGACATTTCCGCATCATTTCTGTTTACGTTGGCATAGGTAAACAGGTTGGGAACACCGGCAAGCTTACCTCCGAATAAATACTGATTATAAGTTACATCATCTACTGAAGTACCCAGGTTGAGGTTCAGACCTACTCTCTCGCCCAATTGCTTATTGATGGCAGCCATCGCTTCTGCATAGATCAAGCGGGTGTCATGAGTATTCAGAGAATAATAACCGGTTTCTGATGCAAAAAGTGTGTTGGTAGAAGCTGCAAATTTCTTTTCGTGCTTCTCGTTGGTTTTGTCCATTTTCACTCTTCCGGATAAATTAATCCAGTCGGCCAGTTGATATCTGAGGGAAACAGTGGTCATGTAACGCTCTTTGTTATTCTGAAACAGGTCGCGTTGAGTTACCCAGAAAGGATTTTGAATCATCAAACCATTATCCCCGTAAGGCCAGAACTGAGTCATCAGGTTTCTTGACGCATCGTAACGTTCAAAG
>DATCKB010000052.1:0-1898 GCA_036562505.1 Parasegetibacter sp.
ATTTGAAACGGAATATGCAGATTAACAAATTGTTATGAAAGGGGGGGGAGTCTGGCAAATTCCTATTCCAATCCGGTTTCAAAATGCTGTTCCGGAATCTGAACATCCCAAAACCCTTTCTGAATAAGCCTTTGTCTGAATTCCATCTGAACCTTATATTCCCCATGCACCAGAAAGACTTTCTTCACCTGCCGTGGATCCTGTGACGACAGCCATTGACTTAAATCTTCGTAGTCGCCATGGGCACTCAGACTTCTGATAGAGCCTATTTCCGCATGAACCTCATGTTGAATTCCAAAGATGCCTACTTCTTTTGGGCCGGATAGCAAACGCGCACCAAGTGAGTTGGGTTCGCAGTATCCTACCATCAATACCGCATTTCGGCTGTTTTCTACATTATTACTGATATGATGCTTGACCCGGCCTGCCTCAGCCATACCGCTGGCGGAAATAATTACGCACGGGCCGTTTCTGAAATTCAACATCTTGGATTCTTCTACTGAACGAATATATTTCAGTCCTTTAAACTTGAATGGATCGGAGTCGCTCTTCAGTATTTTCTGAATTGAATTATTGAAATAGGCTGGATATCGTTTCACGAGTTCGGTGGCCTTAATGCTAAGCGGACTATCCACGAAATAGTCGATATCGGGAAGTCTTCTTTCCAACTCCAGTTGATTCAGCGCAAACAAAAGCTCTTGTGTACGGCCTACGCTGAAAGCCGGAATAATCAGCTTGCCTTTTCTTCCGATACAAACTTTCTCGATCCACTCCAGCAAAAGGTCTGGTGTAGAGACATGCAGTTCATGCAGACTATTTCCGTAGGTTGATTCCAGAATAATATAGTCGGCCTGTGGGAACTGTTGAGGAGAGCGAAGAATCACATCGCGATAACGACCCAGATCTCCGGAAAAACAAATGGCGGTTTGCTTACCACCCTCTCTGATGCGGATATTGACCACTGCGCTTCCTACTATATGTCCCGCATCAGTAAACATCACGTCCACCCCTTCTGTCACGGTAAACCATTCACCGTATTCACGGCTTTCAAAGAGCCCCATAGCTTTCGTTGCATCCTCTTTATCGTACAAAGGCTGAAGGGAAGGTAACCCTTCAGACCTTCGGCGTTTATTGACGTAGCTGACATCATCATGTTGTATTTGGGCAGAATCTTCCAGTAAAATTCCGCACAAGTCGCGCGTTGCCGGGGTACTGAAGATTTTACCTCTGAATCCGTCTTTTACCAGTTTTGGAATCAGGCCGCTGTGATCAATGTGCGCATGGGAAAGAAGCAGATAGTCAACTTCTTCCGGGTTAAATCCAAACTCACGGTTAAGCACATTGGTTTCCCGACCCATACCCTGAAACATACCACAGTCGAGCAGAATCTTTGTTCCGTTTTTAAGGGTAAGCAGATGCTTAGAACCAGTTACAGTTCTGGCAGCACCATGGAAAGCTATTTTCATGTAAATGATTTAGCACTACGGGTAAGGAAGATTTAAAAATTTTTGTAGGACGCGGGGTCCACTGCTGCCTTAGTCCACCCCTTGAAGAAGCTGAGCACTTTTTTCCTGTCGTATGTTGAACCTTCCTCAAGAAGTCCTGAATCCTGAATGTGCAGCTTGTTGCCTTTTTGGTCCAGTACTACAAATACGGGGAAACCGAAGCGTTGTACATACCCAAGTTTTTTGATGTATTCTTCGTTCTTGTTTTCCTGGCTGTAATTGAGGTGATAAACCACATAATTGTCGTTCATCAGCTTCAGCAATGCAGAATCACTCTTAACGTATTCGTGGAACTTGATACACCATCCACACCAGTTGCCGCCCACCTGAACAAGGATATGTTTATTTTCCTTCTGGGCTTTTTCCATCACTGCCTTCATGTCGGCTTCAACG
>DATCKB010000054.1:0-3829 GCA_036562505.1 Parasegetibacter sp.
GTTTGAAACATCTACTTCACTCTGGTAATCTTCACCAGGTTAGTAGGAAGGTGCTCGTTTACAGGCGTACTACCGGTGTTGATAACGATATCGCCGGTTTTTATAAATCCTCTTTCTTTCAGAATAGTAATCTGATCGTTAACAATTTCATCCACGCTATCTTCTTCCTCATAATAGAACGCGCGAACGCCCCAGCTCAGACTAAGCTGGTTCACAAGGGTTCTCTCTTTGGTAAATACGAAGAGGGGAGATTTCGGCCGGTAGCTGGAAAGCATAAACCCGGTATAGCCGCTCTGCGTCATACCGATAATCGCATGAGCATTTACGTCTTTAGCAATCTTACAACAGTTATAACAAATTGCATCACTCAGAAAGGATGGAGAGTGGGGCTGTGGTGTAAGATCATTTTCCCTGTTATACTTGTATTCGGTTGCCTCTACTTCGAGAATAATTTTACGCATGGTGCTTACTACAAGAGCCGGATGCTGACCTGCTGCTGTTTCACCGCTAAGCATTACCGCATCTGCACCTTCAAGTACGGCATTTGCGACATCGGAAATTTCACTTCTGTTTGGCTTGGTTCTTTCCATCATGCTTTCCATCATCTGGGTAGCAACAATAACCGGCTTGGCGCGGTGAATACATTTTCTGATTAGGTCGCGCTGGATCATGGGGACTTTCTCAACCGGAATTTCCACACCCAAATCTCCGCGGGCAATCATTATGCCATCTGATTCGACAATAATATCTCTGATATTGGCGAGTGCTTCAGGCTTTTCAATTTTTGCAATAACTTTCGTTTTACAATTCACCTTTGCAAGAATTGCTTTAAGGTTAGTAATATCCTGTACGCTTCTCACAAAAGAAAGAGCCAGCCAGTCCAGTTTTTGTTCTATGATAAATTCCAGATCTGTCAGATCTTTTTCAGTCAGCGCCGGCAGTGATATTTTCGTGTCCGGCAAATTGATTCCCTTCTTTGACGAAAGAATTCCTCCCATCACAACTTCCACACGCACGTCATTCTCCCGAGTAATGCCTATAACCCGTACTTCAAGTTTTCCGTCGTCGATCAGAATAATATTACCAACCTGAACATCGGCATGCAGATTGGGATAGGAAACATATATTTTTTCGTGTGTACCAAGGCATTTTTCATTAGTGAAAGTGAGAATATCTCCGGGTTTCACTTCCATGAAACCGCCCTTGATATCACCGACACGAAGTTTCGGACCCTGCAGGTCACCCAGGATAGCAATATTATAAGGTTGAGTTTTATTGATTTCACGGATATATCCGATAATCCGCGCTTTATCTTCATTGGTTCCGTGAGAAAAATTCAGCCGGAACACGTTTACCCCAGCGCGCACCAGTTCCAGGATTTTTTCATAGGTATCGCATGCCGGTCCGATAGTAGCTACAATTTTCGTTCTGTGAATAGTGTGTTGTATACCTGCTTCACGGTCCATCTGCTTATGCAGATACTTGGAAATATTGTTTGCCATTTCGTTTTGTTTTGATTATTGGTTTGATCGCATGATATTACCGGTCAAAAAATATAAATCAGGAAGCGAGTATCTTAACGATTTTCATCCATTCATCACTGATTCGTTGTTTGGCTTTGATTGCCTTATCCAGAGGAGTATAATGCATTTTATTATTTACTATTCCCACCATTACATTGTATTTTCCTTCGATTAAACATTCTACTGCAGAATATCCCATTCTGCTGGCAATAAGCCTGTCGAGGCAACTTGGAGAACCACCTCGCTGGATATGTCCGAGTACACATACGCGCGTGTCAGCATGTACTTTCTCCTGAATCAGTTTCGCCACCTCTGCCGCACCTCCAAAATCATCTCCCTCTGCAACAACAATAAGGTTTACCAGCTTTTTTCTCTTTTCTTTTTCCATTAAAGAAGTGATAAGATTATCTATATCCGTTTTTCTTTCCGGTATAAGAATATTTTCCGCACCGGTTGCAATTCCGCTGTGCAAAGCGATATATCCCGCATCTCTTCCCATCACTTCAATAATAAATAACCTGTCGTGCGCATCTGCAGTATCCCTGATTCTGTCGATGGCCTGCACAGCTGTATTTACAGCTGTATCAAACCCGATGGTAAAATCGGTACCGGCAATATCTTTATCTATAGTTCCCGGTACTCCGATGCAGGGTATATCAAATTCATTGCTGAATTTCTGAGCTCCTTTAAAAGAACCATCTCCTCCAATGACAATCAATCCGTTGATACCCAGGTTTTTCAGATTATTATAGCATTTTTCTCTTCCGTCAAATTCCATAAACTCCTTGCAGCGCGCTGTTTTCAGAATAGTTCCCCCGCGTTGAATGATATTCGCCACACTTCTTGAGTTCATGGGAATAATATCATTCTCCAGCAAGCCCTGAAACCCTCTCATGATACCGAACACTTCCAGTCCGTAATACAAACCCGTACGCACTACAGCACGGATGGCTGCATTCATACCCGGAGAGTCGCCCCCGGAGGTCATTACACCAATTTTTGTCACCTTTGACTTCATCAGTTCTGCAGTTTTGTTTTGTATATGTGGTATCCGGCAGCTATACACAACTTGTATCAGCCGGAATTATTTAGTTCATCATCAATACGTTTACACTTCGCTGTAAGATATTAAAGGCGATTTCTGCCATCAGATTTTCCTTATCCAGCGTAGGGTTGACTTCAGTTACTTCAAAACAGCAGATTTTCCTGTTCTGCATGAATTTGGAAACCAGGTCTTCTGCTTCTCTTTCGCGAAGTCCGTTACTAACGGGCGTTCCGGTTCCCTTCGAAATTGAGGAATCCAGACAGTCAACATCAAAGCTCACATAAATATCCGTGCAGCTGCTGAGATATCTCAACACCGAACGCACCACGTTTTCCGGTCCTTTTCTTCTTACTTCATTGGTTGATACTACTTTGATCCCGTGCTTTTCAATAAGATATTTTTCCTCTTTTTCATAATCTCTCAATGAAATCAGCACTATATCTTCCGGAAGTATTTTCGGAGAAATCTTTCCGATATTCTTCAACTGATTCCAGTAATTCAGGGTTTTTTCATCCACATCGTGTACAGCACAATCTTCATTATCAAATCCCAATGCAGTAGAGAGTGGCATACCGTGCATATTACCCGATGGGGTAGTTAAAGGCGTGTGAAGATCAGCGTGTGCATCAATCCATATCACACCCAGCTTCGCCTTGGGTTTTGCCATCCGGATTCCGGCAATAGTAGCACCTGCAGTACTGTGATCACCACTTAAAACAACCGGAAAAAAATTGCTCTTGATCGTTTCACTTACAGCTTTGCTCACCCGCTCGTACATCGATAAAACTCCATGTATTCTTTTCGCATAAGGCGACTCGATAGGCTCAAACAGCAATTTGTTTTCATGAGGTATTTTTTCTGAAGGAAAATGAACAAAAAAATTGCTCATAAAATCCAGTGCAGCTATTTTAATTGCATCTATACCCAGACTTGCACCGCGTGTACCCGCACCAATTTCTGATGGAACTTCAATCAACTTTATATTCTTCATCCTAAACATTTTTTTAAGCTACTACGCGCTTATGGCTCACTTATACATAAAACAGGTACAAAGCTATGATATGCTAACTGATTTGTATTGCTGGAGCGGAACAGACTTTTCAGAAAACTGTGCTTACGCGGAACTATGATAACCACATCAATTTTTTCATCGAGAATAAACTGGTTTATTGCTTCGGTAAAATCAAACAACCGGATAAAACGATAATCGGGAGAATAGCCCTGCAACATATTATCCATTTTTGCCCGCTGCGATTTATAT